>VERC01000098.1 GCA_018882825.1 Acidimicrobiia bacterium
CCACCGGCTCGATCGTCGTCATCCAGGACGCCGACGTCGAACTGTCGCCCGACCGCATTCCCGACCTGGTGGAACCGATCATCGATGGTCGGGCCGACGTCGTCTACGGCTCCCGGTTCCTCGAGCCCGTGCCCGGCCTCGGCTTCGAGCGTCGACTGGCCAACTGGTTCCTGACCAAACTCTCGAACGTGTGCTTCCACACGAGGCTCACCGACATGGAGACGGCCCACAAGGCCATCAGTCGCGAGTACATGGACCGGTTCACGCTGGAAGCGACCCGCTTCGACGTGGAGGTCGAGTTGACGGCCAAGTTGTCGAGGCTCGGGGCGCGGATCATCGAGATACCCGATCCCTACAAGCCGCGCACGGTGGCCGAGGGCAAGAAGATCGGTTTCGGTGACGGCATCCACGCCGTCCAGGCGATCCTCCGCTGGCGGAAGTGGCGCCCGGCCGCCTGAACGGCACTCCGCCGGACCACCTTCATCGACTCACTTCATCGACTCAGAGTCGTTCGAGCGAACCGTTCGTCGCCAAGCCACTGGCATTGACCGCATCGAACACGCGGGTGCCACGGGCGATCCAGTCGGCCAACGGCCACGCCGAGTGCTTGACCAGCACGACCACCACGTCGAACGACGTCGGATCGATCGTCGCCAGATCGAGTGAGCCACGCTCCCGGCCGCCGATCGTGATGCTCGGGACCATCGGATCGGTGTACTCGACCTCGGCCCCGTCGGCCTCGAGCAGTTCGATGACTCGCACGGCCCGCGAATTGCGGGTGTCGGACACACCCTCCTTGAACGCCACACCGAGAGCCAGGACCTTCGCTCCCCGCATCGCCTTCCCCGATTCGTTGAGGAAGCGGGCGACGCGCGTGCACACGTAATCGGCCATGCCGAGGTTCGTGTCGGCGGCGAGCTCGATGAACTTGGTCTGGAAGTCGTAAGCGCGCGCCTTCCATGACAGATAGTAAGGATCGACGGGGATGCAATGACCACCGGGTCCGATTCCGGGCCAGAACGCCTGGAATCCGAAGGGCTTGGTCGACGCCGCAGCGATGACCTCCCACAGGTCGATGCCCATCTTCTCCGAGAGCACGGCCAACTCGTTGACGAGGGCGATGTTGACGGCGCGATAGGTGTTCTCGAGCAACTTCGTCATCTCGGCCGCGTCGGGTGAGGACACGCAGGTGACCAGTCCGGGCTCGTCCATCACCGCCTCGAGGAGCACCCGCGCGCACTGGGTGCTCACCTCGTCGACACCACCGACCACCTTCGGGGTGTTACGGACGGTGAAACGGGTGTTCCCCGGATCGACTCGCTCGGGCGAGAACGCCAGCATGAAGTCGGTGCCGGCCCGAAGCCCGGGCCTCTCGAGGATCGGCTGCATGATCTGCGTGGTGGTACCCGGCGAGGTCGTCGACTGCAGGATCACGAGCATGCCGGGCCGCAACACCGAGGCCACCGTCTCCGATGCCGCCCGGATGAACGACAGATCCGGTGTCTTCTGGTCGTCGTAGGGGGTGGGCACACAGACGAAGACGACATCGCAGGTGCCCAGGTCGGCGACGTCGTCGGAAGGAAGGAATCGGGACGAGCCGACGACGTCGGCGATGCGGGACGACTCGATGTCCTCGATATGACTGCGGCCATCGCGCAGACCCGACACCGTGCGCTCACTGAGGTCGAAGCCGACGGCGCGGAACCCCGCTTCCGCGTACCCGACCGCCAGAGGTAGTCCGACGTAACCCAGACCGACGACACCGACGGCGACGGACCGGTCGGCGACGCGCTTCTCGAACTCTGCGGCGGTGGTCATCGTTCTGGATTCCTCACAGGTTGTTGGCGCGCCACCACTCGATGGTGCGGGCCAGTCCATCATCGAGGGCGACGAGCGGCGCCCATCCGAGCACTCGCTCGGCCTTGCTCACATCAGGCACGCGCCGCTTGGTGTCCTCGAATCCCTTGCCATAGACCTCGTCGTAGGAGCGATAGACGATGTCGGAGTCGGAGTCGCACAGGACCCGGATCCGTTCAGCCAGTTCGCCGATGGTGATCTCGACCGGATTGCCGAGGTTGATCGCCTCGTCGAGGGCCCCATCGAGCATCCCCGACAACATCGTGCCGCGAGCGGTGTCGGCCACGTAGCCGAAGCAACGGGTCTGGGAGCCATCGCCGTGCACGGTGATGGGGGCACCGATCAGCGCCTGGCCCACCATCGAGGCGACCACCGAGCCGTATCCGTTCTCGTGGAGGCGGGGTCCGTAGGTGTTGAAGTAGCGCACGATCGACATGCGCAGACCTCGCTCGGCGGCGTAGGCGAAGGCCAGGTGCTCATCGAGGGCCTTGGCGGTGCTGTAGGACCACCGGGCCACGTGGGTCGGCCCGGTGACGCGGTCGTCGTCCTCGTTCATCGGCAACTTGGGTGACTTGCCGTAGACCTCGCTGGTGGAGGCGAGCACCACGCGGGCATCGGAGGCGAGACACGCCGTGATCACGTTCTCCGTGCCCTGCACGTTGGTGTGGATGGATCGAAGGGGCTGCTCGATGATGTTCCGGACCCCGACGGCGGCGGCCAGGTGGAACACCAGATCGGTCCCGCCCACGACATCGGTCATGAGATCGGCATCGAGGATCGAACCCTCGACGAGCTCGACCCGACCGGCGAGATGGGCCACGTTGGCGCGGCGGCCGGTGGAGAAATCATCGATGATCCGGACCTCGTGACCCTCGGCCAACAACAGGTCGACCAGGTTCGAGCCGATGAACCCGGCACCGCCGGTCACGAGGATTCGCACGCGCCGATGGTAGTCGGCGCCCTCCAGTCGTACCCCAGCCGACGGACCACGACGCCATGGAGGACAAAGGCCCGCACGCCCCGATCGAGCGCCGAGCGACCACTACCATCGCCCCGGTGCCGAACCCCTCCCGACCCAGCCGCCGATTCCTGCTCGCGCTGGCGGCCATCTGCGTGGTGGGTGCGGCGGTCCGACTCGGGTTCGTGTTCTTCGAGAAGCAGGACCCGTCGATCTGCTCACCGGCGCAGATCGAGCAGTCGATCCTGCAACAGGCCACCGGCAAGGTCCCGAAGTTCGTGGGCAAGGCCCCCGACAACATCTGCGGTGACGCCCTCGTGTACCACGACGGCGCCAACCTCCTTGCCCAGGGTGAGGGATTCATCTCGCCGATCCGGTGGATCTACGACGACGGAGTCCGGTTCCAGTCGGCCGACCACCCACCGCTCTACATCGTGTACCTCGCCGGCTGGTCGGTGTTCGGGGCCGACAGCGTGCTGGCCCACCAGTTGGCCAGTGTCCTGCTCGGCGTGGCCACCGTGGCCCTCGTCGGTCTACTCGGTCGCCGGCTGGTGAACGATCGCGCCGGGCTCATCGCCGCCTTCCTCGCCGCCGTGTACACGTACATCTGGGTCAACGACGCGCTGGTGATGTCCGAGACCATCTCCATAACTGCCATCGCGGCGCTCCTCCTGCTCACCTATCGCTACCTGTCCGAGCCGACACGGTGGAATCTCGTGTGGCTCGGTGTCATCACCGGTCTGACCGTTCTGACCCGGGCCGAACTGGCGCTCTACGTCCCCATCGTCCTTCCCTTCGTCGTGTGGTGGGCGCTCGGTTCACGGGTGCGCGACGTGCGAGCCGACTTCGGTCGACTGTGGAAACCCTGGCTCGGGCGCACGATTGCGGTGGGCGCCATCTCCGTGGCCGTCACCGCACCATGGGTGATCCGGAATCTCGTGACGTTCGAGAAGCCGGTGACCTTGTCGACCGGTCTGGGCATCACACTCACCTACGCCAACTGCGATGCGACCTACAGCGGACCCGCGCTCGGTTGGTGGAGCTTCCCCTGCCTCGAACCGGTGCCCAACGAGCCCGATCAGTCCCTCGATGAGGTCATCCTGCGTCAACGCGGCGTCGACTACATCAAGGAGCATCTCGGCGAGGTTCCGAAGGTCGTCGCCGCGCGTGTCGGTCGGGTGTGGAACGTGTTCCGACCGTTCCAGCAGATCGAGTTCGACCAGTACGACGACCGGCCACTGTGGACCAGTCGCCTCGCCCTGGCGCAGTACTACGTGCTCATGCCTCTGGCCGCCGTGGGCGCATGGGCGCTCCATCGCCGGCGTCAACTGCTGTGGCCGCTGTTGTCGATGTACGCCATCGTCACCTTCACCGCAGCGACGTCCTACGGCTCCACCCGGTTCCGCACGACCGCCGAGGTGGCGACGGTCGTGTTGGCCGGCATCGCCCTCGATCGCATCTGGCACTGGCTGTCAGCGCGTCGATCGACCACGGAGGTCACGCCGGTACCCTCGGGGAATGGCGTCGATGTCCGGACGTGAGCTCCCCCACCTGCGCTGGCGATCGCAGCCCGAGGTCACCCGACCCGTGGTGCTGGCCGCCTTCGCCGGTTGGAACGATGCCGGTGACGCCGCCACCACCGCCACCGCCTTCATGGCCGAGCAGTGGAAGGCACGGCCGTTCGCCGATATCGACCCGGAGGTCTTCTACGACTTCACGGTGACGCGTCCCGAGGTTCGCTTCGACCTCTCGGGCAACCGCCGCATCGACTGGCCGTCGAACGAGTTCTCGGCTGCGGTGGCGCCCCCCGGCGACACCTCGGTGATCGTGCTCACCGGCATCGAGCCGCAGTTGCGGTGGCGCACGTTCTGCGAGCACGTGATCGGTGTGGCGCTCGCCACCGATGCACGACTCGTCGTCACCATCGGAGCGCTGTTGGCCGAGGTTCCGCACTCCCGACCGGTGAACGTGTTCGGCACCGCCTATGACGAACTCAGCGTCGGCGAACTCGACGTGCGCCCGTCGCGATACGAAGGTCCGACCGGCATCACGGGCGTGCTGCACAATGCCTGCAACGAGGCCGGAATCCGCTCGGCCGCCCTGTGGGCCGCCGTGCCGACCTATGTGCCCTCGGCTCCATCACCGAAGGCGGCCCTCGCCCTCGTCCAGCGCACGGCGCGCATGCTGGATGTCACCATCGACACCGACGAGTTGAAGTTCGCCACCGATGCCTACGAGCACCAGGTGTCGCAACTGGTGTCGGAGGACGATGAGACCACCGACTACGTCGCCCACCTCGAACGGCGCTACGACGAGGAGCCCGATGCCTTCAACGACGGGGAGAGTCTGGTCGACGAGGTGGAACGGTTCCTACGCGATCAGGACTGAGTCGCGCGCCCGCCGCTCACGAGTCGCCGGTGTCGTCCGTCAGATCGACCACCAGATGATCGCCCTGCCACACCGGCGTGCGCGGATGATCGAAGTGCACATCGACCGAGGCGCCGCTGAAGGCATGGGCGGCCAGCGGGCCCCACAGGTCGGCGCCCACGGCCATCGGAGGAAGGTCATCGAGGGCGAAGAACCCGACATCGGCGGTCTCGAGAGGATGCGCCTGGAGGCTCCCTCCGGTGGCACGGCAGTGGAACACCAGCGAGTAGAGCGGGACGCTGGTGAACCGTCGCTGCAGTCCGTCGTAGACGGCGAGGAGCTGGACGACCCGACAGTCGATGCCGGTCTCCTCCTTGACCTCCTTGACCGCCACCTCGGACGGTGAGTAGCCGATGTCGGCCCAACCCGTCGGGTAGAGCCACACCCCCGAGTCGGCCCGCTGGACGAGGAGGATCTCGTCGCGCTCGTTCTGCACGATGGCGCCCACCGCCACCTTCGGGGTCTGGTACCCGGGGACTCCCTTCCCCACACCCTTGAGCCACTCGTGCACGAGATCGTCGGGATCGAACACACTGCCGGCGGCCACCCGGATCTCGGCCGCGATGGCCAGGATCTCCTCGAACCGTTCCCGCTCGTAGAGGCTCTCGGTGAACCCGAGACCGGTGCGGGCCACGCCTGCGAGGGCCTCACTCCAGCGGATCAGATCCTGTGGTGTCACCGCGTCGCTCATTCCCCGACGCTACCGGCCGACGCTCAACTCTCGCCCGAGCGGGTCAACGAGTGCAGCAGGGCCCGCTCCACCTCGGCGAGATGCTCGTGGTCGGTCACCTTCCGACCGTGAGCATCACGGACGTAGAAGGAATCGACGGCATCGGTGTCGATCGTCTGGATCTTGGCCGACCGGATGTCGAGGTCGAGATCGTGGAGCGCCCGGGTGATCCGCCACAGCACACCGACCCCGTCCGGGGCCCGTACCTCGATCACGGTGGCGTCGTCGGAGAGGCCGTTGTCGATCAACACCTCAGGATGGGTGACCAGACCCGGCAGTCGGCGGGACCGGCGATAGGCGCGTGAGCGTTCGGCGAGGCGGGCCTCGAGCGCGAGGCGGCCATCGAGCGCGCGCTCGAGATCACGAACGACCCTCTCCCACGGCACGGTGTCACCGAAACTGGCGCGCACACGGAACTGCTCGAGTGCCATGCCCTCGTCGGTGGAGTGGGCGGCCGCCTCCAGCACGGTGAGCCCGGACAACGACAGCACGCCGGCCACTCGGGAGAACAGGCCCGGGCGATCGGGACTGACCACGACGAGCGTGTCGTCGGAGGTCTCGATGAGGCGCCGACGCTGGGCCAGCAGATCGCGTTGGTGTGCCGTGGGGAACCCATCGTCGATGGCATCGGCCACTTCACCGCCGCCGAGCACGTGAGTCACGCGGTCCACGAGCACGCCGACGAGTTCCTCCTTCCACGAACCCCACGCCGCCGGTCCGGTCGCCATCGAATCGGCGGTGGTCAGACCGTCGAGGAGATGGAGGACCTCGAGCGAACCGACCCGGTCGGCGACGTAGCGGATCGTGCCGTCGTCGGAGAGATCCCGTCGGGTGGCGATGTCGGGGAGCAGGAGATGCTCGGCCACCATGATCTGCAGGACCTCGGTGTCGTGTCCGTCGAACCCCATGCGCGGCGCCATCTCACCTACCAGTGAGATGCCGACCTCGGTGTGATCACCGGGCCGTCCCTTGCCGATGTCGTGCAACAGCGTGCCGACGACGAGGAGGTCGGGACGCTCGACGCGATCCGAGACACTCGCCGCGTTGGCGGCCGCCACCAGCAGGTGGTGGTCGACCGTGAACCGGTGGTAGGCGTTGCGTTGCGGACGACAGCGAACATCGGCCCACTCCGGAACTATGGGCTCCCACAGTCCGAACTGGTCGAGCGTCTCGATGACGGCGATCGCCGGACGACCGGCGAGCAGGAGATCGACGAACAGTCGGCGCGCCTCCTCGTTCCACGGCCGGGGCAACGGTGCCGACGTGGCCAGTCTGGTGAGGAGCTCACGCGACAGGCGAGCATCGGCCCGGGCCGCCACAACTGCGGCCCGCAGGACGAGACAGGGATCATTGGTGGGATCGGCGCCCGGGGCCAACGACACGACCCCCTCGACGAGCGAGACTCCGGGAGCATCGTGGGCCGGCACGCGTCCGCGGCGACGCGATGGTCCCTCGAGTTGGGAGCGGACCCGCCACCACAGGTCGTCGGACACCCAGGCGATGGTGCGGGCCGCCTGCGACAACGACCGCATCAGGTCGTCGGCGTCGGGGTGGCCCAGCGCCGCCGCCACCGCGTCCTGCTCCTCGAGGGTGAGCACGTCAGAGGCGCGGCCCGTTCGACGATGCAGTTCGACGCGGGTCGAGAGCACGACCTCGTAGGCCTCGGCGATGGCTTCGTCGTCGCCCGGATGGAGGCCCATGCCGGCCAGTCCGGCCCAACCGATGGCATGGACATCGCGAAGGCCGCCGCGTCCGTTCTTCAGGTCGGGCTCGAGCAGGAACGCCACCTCGCCAGCCCGCTCGTGCCGGTCGGTCCCGGCCCGATCCAGTTCGGTCAACCAACGCCGTGAACGCTTGTGCCACAACTGACGACCCTTGGTGGCCAACTCGTCGGTGAGTGCCCGGTCTCCGGCGAGATGTCGCACCGATAGCACCGCAGTGGCGGTGTCGAGGTCGTCGGCAGCCAGTGACAGCGACTCCTTGACCGTGCGCACCGCGTGACCCAACTTCACGTCCGCGTCCCAGATGGGGTACCACACCCGATCGGCCAACTCGGCGACCTCGACCTTGGGCGCGTGCACCAGCCACACATCGAGATCACTGCCGGGTGACAACTCGGCTCGTCCGTAGCCGCCCACGGCCACCAATGCCGCGCCCTCCGACGGACCACCGGCGGCGGCCCAGAGTCGGGCCAACCAGTCGTCGACACGGGCCGAGAGTTCACGACAGAACGC
>VERC01000099.1 GCA_018882825.1 Acidimicrobiia bacterium
CTCCTGAACCGGGCCCGCTCGCCGACTGCCATCGTCGTCGGGTGACGCCTACGCTGCCGGCCCGGTGACGCTGCTCCGAACCCCCCGACTGACCCCTCGCGCCGTGGCCGGGCTGGCCGGACTCGTCGTGATCGTCCTCGCCACTTCCCTGCTGCTCGTCGACCGGGCGGTCGGCTCGTCGGGCCCGGATGCCGGGGGCGCGACCGGCGCCACGACACCGTCGACGTCGAAGAAGGGCTCGGGCGATCCGTGGGACGCCTACCGCGCACCCGGATGGATCGCCGCCGAGAACGAACGACCCGGAACCACCGAGTGGTTCATCCCCGACGACCGGTCGGTGTGGTCGCGCATCGAGGGCTACGCCGACGCCACCAGCATCGACGTCGGCGAATCGGTCACGCTGCGCGTGTCGACCGGGGCACCGTCGTGGCAGGTCTCGGCCTACCGCATCGGGTACTACGGAGGGAACGGCGGTCGGCGCGTCTGGCGCAGTGATCCCCAACCCGGCGTGAAACAGCCCGCACCCTCGATCGACCGCATCACCCGCACGGCCTCGGCGGGCTGGGCCCCGTCACTGACGATCCGGACCGATCCGGACTGGCCGCCGGGGCAGTACTTGCTGCGTCTGGAGAGCAGCGACGGTGGCGCCCCCTTCGTGCCGTTGGTGGTGCGCGACGACGCCAGTCGCTCCGACCTGTTGGTACAGAGCGCCGTCACCACCTGGCAGGCGTACAACGCGTGGGGTGGGGCGTCGATCTACACCGGCACTTCGGGACGAGCCGACGTCGTCAGTTTCGATCGCCCCTACACCGGCAACGGCAGCGGCGAGTTCCTCGGGCGCGAGTACGAGATGATCTTCTTCATCGAACGACTCGGTCTCGACGTGTCGTACTGGACGAACATCGACCTGCACCTGCGCGGGGATCGGGCACTCAACCACCGCGCCATCGTGATTCCCGGGCACGACGAGTACTACACGGTCGAGATGCGTCGGAACCTCGAAGCGGCCCGGGACGCCGGAGTCAACATCGGGTTCTTCGGGGCCAACAACGTCTACCGACGCATCCGACTCGAGGACTCGCCCACCGGTCCGGCCCGTCTGGAGGTCAACTACCGCGACGCCCGCCGTGATCCCCTGTTCGGGAAGGACGACGCCCGGGTGACGGCCTCGTTCCGCGACGCGCCGGCCGCCGATCCGGAGAGTTCGCTCACCGGTTCGTACTACGAGTGCAATCCGGTCTCCGCCGACTGGATCGTGGGCGACGCGTCGATGTGGATGTTCGAGGGTTCGGGATTCCGCAACGGCGACCGGGTGCCGAAGATGGTGGGCAACGAGTACGACCGGGTGACCCAGGGCGTCCCGACCCCCGCCAACATCCAGGTGCTCTCGCACTCGCCGGTGACGTGCAAGGGAAAGCAGTCGTTCGCCAACTCGACGTGGTATTCGGCGCCCAGCGGGGCCGGCGTGTTCACCGCCGGGACGTTCGGATGGTCCCCGCGCATGATCACCCCGTGTCCGGAGGGCTCCACCGATCCCGACTGCAAGCTCCAGATCGTCACCGGGAACATCCTCCGAGCCTTCGCCGCCGGACCGGCCGGTGCCGCCCATCCCAGCGTCTCCAACCTGGCCCGCTTCTCGATTCCGGCACCGCGGGTGACCACGCCGTCGACTCCGGCCACCACACCGACCCGGTGAGTGGCGCTCCCGTCGTCAGCGGGCGGGAGCGGCCGTAGCCTCGGGGGGTGAGCATTCCCTCCACCACGCCCCGTTCCGGCGACGAACTCCCGCAGGGTGACGCCAAGGTCCGTGCGGTGCGGTCGATGTTCGACTCGATCGCTCCCCGCTACGACCTGGTGAACCGCATCATGACGTTCCGCATGGATGTCGGTTGGCGTCGGCGCACCATCCGCGAGTTGGGCCTGTCCGAGGGCTCGCGGATCGCCGATCTGGCCTGCGGTACCGGTGACCTGTGTCGGGAACTCGACCGGGCCCACATGGTGCCGTTGGGCTTCGACCTCTCGTTCGGGATGTTGGCCAACGCCCGAACGGCTGCACCGCTGGCCCAGGCCGACGCGTTGCGACTGCCGCTGCCCGACGCGTCGATCGATGGCGTCACCTGCGGCTTCGCGCTACGCAACCTCGTCGAACTCGACGGCTTCTTCGACGAGTTGGCCCGGGTCGTGCGCCCGGGAGGCCGCATCGCGCTGCTCGACGTGGCCGAGCCCGCCAACCCCTTCCTGCGCTTCGGCCACTCGATCTACTTCGGTCGCGTCGTGCCACTGGTGGGTGGACTGCTGTCCGACCCTTCCGCCTACCGCTACCTGCCGCGGTCGGTGGAGTACCTCCCCGCTCCCGGGATCATGCTGGCTCACCTCGCCGCCGCCGGGTTCCACGACGTCGAGCGTCGACTGCTGTCCACCGGGATCGCCCAGTTGCTCACCGCCACCCGGGACGAGCGCCGGTGACCGAGCGACTGGTCGCTCGAACTCGACTCCTCGATGTCGAACCGGACCTCGTCACCAGTTGCGGTGACGACGGCCTGCTGGTGTCCTCACCGGACCGAGGGATCCTCGGCCACGGAGCGAGCCTGCGCATCGCGCTCGATCGCGCCGCCGGCGACACGGCCCGGCGCGTGGCCGAGGTGCTCGGCCACATCGACGTCGAACGGGATCTCGACGCGCCGGGCACCGGGGCGGTGGCCCTCGGCGCGCTGCCCTTCCGCCCCGATGCGCCCGGTGAGTTGGTGGTGCCGCGGATCGTGGTGGGCCGCAACGCCGATGGTGACGCGTGGGTCACGACGATCGCATCACCCCGGGACCAGCCCACTGCCGCCGAGGTGGATGCCGTGCTCGATCGCGCCGGATCGGTGGGTCGAGGATTCGCCCGCGATGCGGGGCTGCACGCCTCGCAGGAGGCACCCACGAGTTTCACCGTGCACCCGCTGCGCGATCCCGCCGACTGGTGCGCCGACGTCGCCGAAGTCACCCGACGCATCCGGGCCGGACACGCCGACAAGGTGGTGCTGGCCCGCGGGATCGAGATCCGCACCGACCGACCGATCCGCACCGGTTCGGTGCTGTCCCACCTGCGACGGTCGTTCCCGGGGAGCCACCTGTTCTCGATCGAGGGATTCGTGGGCGCCTCACCCGAGATGCTCGTCGAACGCGAGGGCGCCGCCGTGCGGGCCCATCCGATGGCCGGAACCGCGCCCCGCAGCGGCGACGCCGAGGCCGACGCCCGCCTCGCCGCCGCCCTGCTGGCCTCCACCAACACCCGCGACGAGCACCGTCGCACCATCGACATGGTGCACGACACCCTCCTGCCCTGGTGTTCGTGGCTCGACGAGGACGCGGAACCACGGGTGGTCGCCGTGGCCAACGTCCAGCATCTCGCCACCCGCCTGGTCGGCCATCTCACCGATCCGACGACATCGGTGCTCGAACTCGTCGATGCCCTCCACCCCACGCCGGCGGTGGGCGGTGCGCCGCGTCAGGTCGCGCTCGACACCATCGATGAACTCGAACGACTCGACCGCGGTCGCTACGCCGGTCCGGTGGGCTGGGTGGACGGTGACGGGAACGGTCGATGGATCGTGGGCATCCGCTCCGCCACCATCGGCGCCACCGGTGCGGTGGCCTGCGCCGGAGTGGGTGTGGTGGCCGATTCCGACCCCGAGGCCGAACTGGCCGAGACCCGGGCCAAGTTGCAGGCGATCCTCGGCGCCATCCTCAGGCCCTGATCCCGGGTCCCTGGGCCTCGCGCCCGGATCGGTCGGAGATCAGACCGAGTCCCATCCGGCGGCGCGGGCCGCAGCGAGAGCAGCGGCGTTGAGTCGCTCGTGATCGTCGACGTTGGTCGTGCGCGACGTGCGCACGCGCACCACATGCACCCCACCGGTGGTCAACGCCGCCGCCACCGCCACCCCCACCGCCGCATCGTCGGCCGCGTCGAGCACGGGCAGACCGTGGGCGTGGGCCAGTGCACCGAGATCGACACCGTGCGGTGTGCCGAACAGGTCCTCGAAGGTCTCCGGATCCAACATCGTGGCCTGCGGCAGGAACGAGAAGATCCCGCCGCCGTCGTTGTCGATCACCACGATGCACAGGTCGACGTCACGACGGTCCACACCGAGCAGCCCGTTGGTGTCGTGGAGGAAGGCGACGTCGCCGATCAACAGCGCCGTCGGACCGCCGGCGAGGGCGACGCCCACGGCGGTCGAGATCACACCGTCGATGCCGTTGGCACCGCGGTTGGCGTGCACGACGAGACCGCGCCTCGCCGCGCCGTACCACTCGACATCGCGCACGGGCATCGATGACGACACCACCAACGAACCACCGTCGGGAACCGCCGCCACCACCGCCCGGGCGACGCCGGGTTCGGTCGGCCCGCCACCGCGCTCGTCGGCGGCGATCGCCGCCTCGACCGCATCGTCGGCCGAGCGCCACTGCGTCATCCACGTGTCATCGAGACGGGGCTCGACCACCGCAGCGACCGATGCCACCCAAGCCGACGCGTCCATGTGCACGCGTCGGGTCACCACACCGTGCGGATCGTCGAGGGCGCGACGCGGATCGATGTGCACGTGGGGAACGTCCAGACCGGCCAACCACTGGTTGACCACCTTGGAGGCCGGCAACGGTCCGAAGCGCACCACCATCTCGGTGCGCAGATGCGGACCGTCGGCGCGCAGCAGCGCGTCGGCATGGGCGATCACGGGCCGATCGGGCACCCGACAGCCGCTGCGGGGATCGGCGATGACGGGCCACCCCAGACGACCGGCCAGGTCCAGCACCGCCGCGGGATCGTCGATGGCCCCGCCGGCCACGATCACCCCACGGGCCGGGAGCGGACCGGGGAGGGTGAGGGCGTCATCGGGTACGACCACGACGTGATCGTCGGCATCGGCGACGGGGAGCGGCAGTCGATCGTCGAGGAGCGGTTCGTCGAACGGGAGGTTCAACTGCACCGGGCCCGGCGCCGGACCGGTGGCCGACCGCCACACCGACCGGGCCAGCCTCCGCCACGAGTCCGCATCGGCGGGATCGGGCACCGGCGCATCGACGAAGGCGCGCACCGCCGAGCCGTACAACCCCACCTGATCGATGGTCTGCGGTGCGCCGATTCCGCGCAGTCGCGGCGGTCGATCGGCCGTGAGCACCACGAGCGCGACCCGGTCGAGATCGGCTTCGACCACCGCCGGATGGAACTCCACGGTGGCCGTGCCACTGGTGGCCACCACCGCCACCGGTCGATGCGTGGCTCGGGCCAGTCCGAGGGCCATGAACGCGCCGGATCGTTCGTCATGGTGCACGTGCACCCGCACGCGCCCGTCCTCGTGGAGGGCCACCGCCACCGGGGTGGATCGAGAACCGGGACACACGATGGCATCGGTGAGCCCCCACCGCACCCACTCGTCGACGAGCGTCGCACAGAAGGTGACATTGCCCGGCATCTCCCGAGCCTACGGTCCTGTGGCCCGTACGCTGCCGGCGTGCCCGATCGACTGCACACCGAGTGGTTGGCGCCCTCGACCGACGACGCCGCGCCGTTCATCCTCCTGCACGGATTCACCCAGACACTGCACGCCTGGGGTCCGTTCGCCGACCATCTGGCCGACCACCGGGCCGACCACCGGGCCGACCGACGCGGTGTGCTGGGCGTCGACCTCCCCGGACATGGCGACTCGACCGAGGTGGAGGTCGATCTGGCCGGCACCGCCGAACTGCTGGCCGCATCGATCCCGCCGGGCATCGTCGTCGGTTACTCGATGGGTGGGCGGGTGGCCCTGCACCTGACCCTGCGCCATCCCGAGGTCGTCACCGGTCTCGTCCTGCTCAGCACCACAGCCGGGATCGACGACGCCGACGATCGTGCCGAGCGTCGCGCCGACGACGAACGACTGGCCGATCACATCGAGACGGTCGGGGTCGACACGTTCCTCGTCGAATGGCTGGCCCGACCACTGTTCGCCGGCCTCGATCCCGATCGAGCCGGACTCGACGCCCGTCGCGCCAACACGGCGGCGGGTCTGGCCTCGTCACTGAGACTGTGCGGCACCGGCACCCAGACCCCGCTGTGGGACGAACTCCCCCGCATCACCTGCCCGACACTGGTCGTGGTCGGTGCCCGAGACCCCAAGTTCCGATCGCTGGGTGAACGGCTGTGCCACTCCATCGGCGCCCATGCCGCGTTGACGGTGATCGCCGACGCCGGTCACAACGCTCCCCTGGAACGCCCGGCGGAGACGGCGACGGCGATCGCCGCACACATCGAGCGGTGGTGAGATCCGGTCGCGTCAGGCGCCGGCGAACAGACCGGCCGACAGCAGCACGCCGAAGACCAGTTGCACCCGGCCGGTGGCCCCCAGCACACCGATGAGCGCGGGACCACTGGCTCCCTCCAACACCCGTTGTACCGGGATCCGGGCCAGCAGCACGGCCAGCAGTGCCGCCGCCGCCAACGGTCGACCCGATGGACCGGCGAGGAACGGCACGCACACGAACGGTGCGACCATGAGCACGACGTAGAGGATGCGCGTGCCGCGGTCACCGAGACGGACGGCCAGCGTTCGCTTCCCCGCCACTCGGTCGGTGGGGATGTCGCGCAGGTTGTTGACGACCAGCAACGCAGTGGCCAACAGTCCGACCGGGAGCGATACCGCCACCGTCAGCGGAGTGAACCGCTCGATCTGCACGAAGGCCGAGCCGGTGGTCGCCACCACCCCGAAGAACACGAACACGAACAACTCTCCGAACCCGGCATAGCCGTATGGTCGGGGTCCCCCGGTGTAGAACCACGCCGCGGCGATGGCGGCCACGCCCACGGCCACGAGCCACCACGACGTGGCGATGGCCAGGGTCAGCCCGGCCACGGCCGCCACTCCGAAGGCGACGAACGCCGCCCGCTTGACGGCCGCCGCCGACTTCCGACCGCTGGCCGTGAGTCGCATCGGACCGACCCGGTCGGCATCGGTGCCCCGCACCCCGTCGGAGTGATCATTGGCGTAGTTGACACCGACCTGCAGGGCGAGCGAGACGATCAGTGCGGCCACGAATCGCCACACGACCACGCCGCGCAGCCCGTCGTGGATGCCGGCCATCCCGGCCGCCGCCGCCGTGCCCACCAGCACCGGGACCACCGCGGCCGGCAGCGTGCGGGGCCGGGCCCCGAGGATCCAGTCCTTCATGGCAGCGAAGTGTGGTCGGTCCGGTGGGTCCCCGCCGAATCCCCGCCTACCCTCCCCTCGTGCGCGGACTGGTGGCCATCGCCCGGACCGGCCAGGACCTCGTCGACGCCGTCGACGCGGCGTGGGCCGAGGGAGACGCGGTCCTTCCCGTCGATCACCGACTGCCGCGCCCCGCCGTGGAACGCCTCCTCGACACCATGGCCCCGACGATGGTGATCGGACCGGACGGATCCGCGGAGCGACGGGCCGGGCGGCCGGTCGAACCCGGCGATGCCCTGGTCATCGCCACCAGTGGCAGCACCGGCACTCCCAAGGGTGTCGTGCACACCCACGACTCCCTGGCCGCGTCGGCCCGGATCGTGTCCACCGCCCTCGACGTGCGCGGCGACGACCGGTGGTTGTGCTGTCTTCCGCTGTCGCACATCGCCGGTTTCGCGGTCGTCGTGCGGGCCCGACTGGGGGGGATCCCGGTCGAGGTGCACGACGGGTTCGACGTCGATGCGGTGGTCGACGCGGCGCGACGCGGTGCCACGCTCACCTCGCTCGTCCCCACCACCCTGCGCCGCATCGAACCGGCACTGTTCCGCCGGATCCTCGTCGGCGGCTCGGCCGCGCCCGACGATCTCCCGTCCAACTGTCGGGCCACCTACGGCATGACCGAGACGGGCAGCGCCGTGGTGCTCGATGGCCACGTGCTGCCCGGCGTCGAGCTGCGCATCATCGACGGCGAGATACAGGTGCGGGGCGACATGCTGCTGCGCGCCTACCGCGACGGTTCCGATCCGCGCCTCGAGGACGGATGGTTCCCCACCGGCGATGGTGGTGAGTGGTCGACCGAGGGGAGTCTCGTCGTCCACGGTCGGCGCGGCGACATGATCGTCACCGGCGGGGAGAACGTGTGGCCCGGACCGATCGAGGCGCTGCTGTCGGCTCGCCACGACATCGCCGAGGTGACGATCGTCGGCCGACCCGATGCCGAATGGGGCGCAGCGGTGACGGCCGTGATC
>VERC01000100.1 GCA_018882825.1 Acidimicrobiia bacterium
GGTGTGGACCAGGGCGACCGCGTGGCCACGTTGATCGAGAACTCGATCGAGGGCGCGCAGGTGTGGTGGGGGATCATCCACCGTGGCGCGATCTCGGTGCCCATCAACACCGCGTACAAGGGCGAGTACCTCCGTCATCAACTCGCCGACTCCGGGTCGAAGGTGGTGGTGGTCGAGGCCGACCTGTTCGATCGGGTGGCGGCCGTCATCGACGCCCTCGACGCCGTGACCCATGTGGTGGTGATCGACGGGGTGGCGCCGGCACTGCCGGGTCGGGTGACGTTCACGTGGGCGGACCTCCTCTCGGCCGACGACACCCATCGCCCGGTCGACATCTCCCCGGCCGACCTCGGCACCTTCATCTACACGGGCGGCACGACCGGACCGTCGAAGGGCTGCATGCTCAGCCACAACTACCACGAGGCCCTGGCCACCCAGATCGGCATCTCCTGGCAACGCACGGCCGACGACGTGGTGTGGACCCCACTGCCGCTGTTCCACTTCAACGCCGTGTCGGTGGCGCTGGTGGGGTCGTTGGTGAGCGGCGGTCGATCGGCCATCTACCGACGGTTCTCGGTGTCGAACTTCTGGCCCGAGATGAACCGGACCGGGGCCACGATCACCTCCACGCTCGGGACGATGGCCTACCTGCTGGCCCACGACGAGGACCGACCGGAGATGCCGCGTTCCGGCGCGCCCGAGGCGAACACGTCGCTCCGGCTGATGGGCGCGGCGCCGTTGCCTCCCGAGGTCGACGACATCCTGCGGTCGCGTTTCGGCATCGAGACCTTCAGTGCCGCCTACGGCGTGACCGAGGCCAGTCTCATCTCGTGGCAGCCGCCCGGCGGGCGCAACAAGCCCAATGCCGCCGGCGTCATCAACACCGAGTACTTCGACGTCCGCATCTTCGACGACGACGACAACGAGGTGCCCCGAGGTGCACGCGGCGAGATCGTCATCCGACCCAAGCGACCGGAGGTGATGTTCGCCGGCTACTGGGGACGGCCGGAGGCCACCGTGGCCACCAGTCGCAACTGGTGGTACCACACCGGCGACATCGGGGTCATCGACGACGACGACTTCCTCTACTTCGTCGATCGCAAGGCCGACTACCTGCGCCGACGGGGCGAGAACATCTCGTCGATGGAGGTCGAGAGCATCCTCATGGGGCACGGACGCATCGCCGACGTGGCCGTGCACGCCGTGCCCAGTCGACTGACCGAGGACGATCTCAAGTTGACGGTCACGCTCGAACAGGGAGCGGAGCTGACCGAGGAGGAACTCTTCCGCTGGTGCATCGACCGGCTGCCCTACTTCGCGCTGCCGCGCTACATCGAGTTCCGGACCGAGTTGCCGCGTTCGCCCGTCGGTCGCGTGCTCAAGCGTGAACTGCGTGACGAGGGTGTGACTCCGGCGACGTGGGACGTGGAGGCCTCGGGCATCACCTGGGACAAGCGCTAATCAGCGGCTCGATCGACGGGCCAGCCGCTCGCGCAGTCGCGCCACTCGCTCGGGGATCCACTCCTGTTCCATCGACCACTGCTGCGCGTCGGTCTCGATGCGCACGGCGTCGTCGGCCGGGAGGTCGATGGTGGCGTCGAGGGTCGCCTTGGCGCGTCGCACCGCCGCCGACGGCCGAGACACGACCCGCCCTGCCCAATCCAGGGCGGTCGACTCCAGCGCCTCGACCGGGACACAGCGCCACACGAGACCGCGGGCCTCGGCCTCGGCGCCGGACAGCACATCTCCGAGCAGACTGAGCGCCACCGCCCCCTGTCTCCCGATCCGACGGGAGAGTTCACGCAGCTGTCCGCCTCCCGGGTGAACGCCGAGATCGAGCAGGCGAGGGTCGAACGAGGCACGAGGACTGCACACGATCACGTCACAGGCCAGTGCCAGCGTGATGCCGGCTCCGATGACGGGTCCGTCGACGACGGCGATGGTGGGCACGGGGCAGGCCCGGAGGGCGGCGGCGCCCCGGCCGATGTCGGCCAGTGACGCCCTCGGGGCGACGAGGTCGTCGAGGTCACCGCCCGAGCAGAACACCGGCGGGTCGGCGTCGAGCACGAGCACCTCGGCGCCGCCGGCGAGTGCGTCGGCCACGGCCGCCTCGAGGTCGAGCGACAACTCGATCCGCAGCGCGTTGCGGCGCTCGGGGTCGGCCAACGTCACCCGACCGATCGAATTCCGAACTGCGGCCCGGACCGACGCATGACCGTCCGGTCGTTCGATCGGGGCGAACGACGCGCTCACCGACCGCTCACGCGGTGGGGGTGAGCTTGCCGAGTTCGATCCCGACCTGCTTCCGGCGACGACCGGTGAGGTAGTTGCGTTCGGCGATGTCGTGATCGGCAGCGCGGGCGCGCAGCGCCCCGACGGTCGCCTGCTCGCGGGGTAGGTGGGTGAACGGGTCGAACTGGTACCACCGCATGGCGTTGCGATGGGTGATGCGGTCGACGTCGTCATCGGACACACCGTCGAACACCGATTCGAGTTGGTCGGCCGGCGTCGGCCATGACGAATCGGAGTGCGGGTAGTCGAGTTCCCAGGCGATGTTGTCGATGCCGATGTCGTGACGGAGCTTGACGCCGATCGGATCGGAGATGAAACAGGTGAGGAAGTGCTCGCGGAACACCTCCGACGGGAGACGGCCGCCGAAGTCCTGACCCGTCCAGCGATGGTGCATGTCGTAGGTGCGGTCGAGTCGATCGAGGAAGTAAGGGATCCATCCGATGCCCCCCTCGGACAACGCGATGCGGATCCCGGGGAACTCCCGCAGCACCCGAGACCACATGAGGTCGGCGGCCACGGCGCAGATGTTCATGGGTTGCAGCGTGATCATCACGTCCATCGGTGCGTCGGGGGAGGTGACGGCCAACTGTCCGGAGGAACCGAGGTGGATCGACAGCACGGTGCCGGTGTCGGCCAGCGCGGCCCAGAACGGATCCCACGACTCGTCGTGCAGGCTGGCGTAGCCGAGGGTGAACGGGTTCTCGGTGAACGTCACCGAGTGCACGCCCTTGTCCGCCAGTCGCCGCACCTCGGCGGCGGCCAGTCGGGCGTCCCACAGCACCGGTAGACCCATCGGGATGAAACGTCCGGGCGCGCCCGCGCACCACTCGTCGACGGTCCAGTCGTTGTAGGCGCGCACGACATCGAGGGCGAGTTGCTTGTCGGAACAGGCGGCGAAGAGTCGACCGCTGAAGCCCGGGAAGGAGGGGAAGTTCATCGACGCCAGCACGCCGGCGGCGTCCATGTCCTTGACTCGTTCGGTGAGATCCCAGCATCCGGGGCGCATCTCCTCGAAACTGGTGGGCTCGATCCCGTACTCCTCCTTGGGCCGCCCGGCCACGGCATTGAGTCCGATGTTGGGGATGACGGTGCCCTCGAACGTCCATACGTCGTCGCCGGCGTCGTTGCGCACCACCGTGGGGAAGCGGCCCTTCCACCGGGCGGGCGTGTGCTCGTCGAACATCGTCGGAGGCTCGACCAGATGGTCGTCGACGCTCACCAGGATCATGTCGTCAGCCTTCACTGCCCCTCCTCGGTCGCCGATCGGTGATCGGTCGCTCGGTGATCCGGCACCGGAGTCGATCGCACGTGGCGAAGGCCCGTCCGAATGGTTGAACTATAATTCAGAAATTCGAACGGTCGCCCGGAGCCGGCGCGGGAACCGCTGACCGGATCCGTCGACCAGATCCACCGCGAGGGCGACAGGACCGGGGGCGAGCATGGCCAAGCGAGAGAAGAAGAAAGGCGCGAAGGGGCCGACCACGGCGGCTCCGGGGCCCGAGGGTGTGGGGCGCAACCGGCACGGTGGCGACATCGACGCCCCCGATGCGCGCCCGAAGGGCGTCGAGTACGCCACCCGGATGTTCCCGGCTCCTTTCGACCACGGCATCGCCCGACCCGATCGTGCCGTCAGCACGGTGGAGCACGGCACCAAGGCCAGACTCGAGGGACGCACCGGGGCGCAGGCCTGGTACCAGGGTGGCAGTCCGCCCTCCGACGTCGCCGTGCAGGACATCGTCGTCTATCCGCCCACCGGTGGACTGGCCACGCAGGGCGATCCGTGGGAACCGGTCAAGATCGGGATCCTCATCGACATGGACCTCAACCAGTTGCTGGCCGACTGGATCGACCCGACCATCCTGGCCATCGAGGACGCCATGAACGAGGGCGTGTGGCGACGCTCCCCGGTGCAGATCGTCATCGCCGACGCCCGAGGCTTGCCGCGGGAGAACTACAAGAAGGTGATCGACGGCTACCGCTGGTTGGCCGACCAGGGGTGCTGTGTCGTCCTCGGCCCGATGATCTCCGACAACTCGCTGTCCATCCAGGACACGGTCAACGAGGTCGGTGTCCCCGTGATCGGCTGGACGGGCGCGCACAAGTTCTCGTCGGAGTACTGCTTCACCGTGGCCAACGGCGACATCCCGACCGAGGGCGTGATGTGTGCGCAGTGGCTGGCCAACAAGGGCTTCGAACGAGTGGGCATGTTCTGGGAGGCAGGGTCGTCGGGACGCGACTACGCCGACTACTTCCGGGACGAGGCCATCCGCATGGGGCTCAAGATCACCAACGAGGTCCGGCTGGAACCGAACCCCGTCGGTCTCCTCGACTCTCTCCGCACCATGCGCGACTACGGCACCGAGGCGATCTACTACGGCGGCTACGGCTATGCCACCTTCCACTTCGCCGAGGCGTTCAAGGCGTTGGACTGGGATCCGCCGCGGGTCATGGGCACCGCGTTCATGTTCTATTCCAACTCGAACGCGTGGGCCGAGGGTCTCGAAGGTTGGCACGGCGTCGACCAACTCGGTGAGGACGGGGCCAATCCGAACTACAACGCCATGATGGATCGTTTCGAGGCGCGCTTCGGTCGCCGTAACGGCAACGTCGTCATCGCCCTGGCCTACGACACCGCCCGGGCCGGTCTCCACGGGATCGCCAACGCCGCCATCCCAACGCCGAAGTTCGTGAGGGAGGGACTGGAGCGCATCCGTTGGATGCCGGCCACCAACGGGGGACCGGGCACCTACGTGCAGTTCGGCCCCTACGACCACCACGGTTACAAGGGCGACTTCCTCACCATCCGCGAGTTGCGCGGCGGTGAGCTGCGCTTCGACGGGTACCACCGCCCGCAGTGGCCGTCGAACAGGAACGGCTGATGGCCACCAAGGAGTCGCTACGGGAGCAGCGCCGGCAGGTCCATCAGGAGTTGAGCCGAGCCCAACTGCTCGATGCCGCCGAGGAGATCTTCGGGCGCAAGGGATTCCACGCCACGACGTTGAAGGAGATCGCCGAGTCGGCCGACTTCTCCGTGGGGTCGGTGTACACGTTCTTCGACAACAAGGAGGACCTCTACGCCAGTGTGTGGTTGCGTCGCGGTGCCGAGTTCCTCCCCGCTTTCGAGGACCTCGTGGCGGGCATCGACGACGGACTCGGTGGACTGATGGACATCGCCCGCTACGAGATCGGGTTCTTCCGCGATCGGCCGGCCTTCAGTCGCCTCTACATCGGGTCGACGACGTCGGTCCTGCCCATCGCCGCGGCGGCCGCCCCACCCACGGTGGCCGACAACGCCACCCGGGTGCTGGCCCTGCAGGCCGAGGTGATCGCTCGGGGCCAGCGCGAGGGCATCATCCGCAACGGCGATCCCCATGCGCTGGCCCGAGTGTTCAGCGCCATGGTGCAGGCCTTCCAGTCGATGGACGCAGCACTGGTCGATGCCGACCACTCGCTGAACGTCGACGAGTTCCTCGACCTCCTGCGCGGAGCGTTCGCCCGATGACCGCATCGACCGGACCGGACCTCGCCGGACGGGTGGTGGTGGTCGTCGGCGCCTCGGCCGGCATCGGGCGCGAGTCGGCCCGTTGGTTCGCCCGTCACGGTGCTCGGGTACTCGCGGTGGGGCGCCGAGCGGACCGTCTCGAGGAACTGGCGGGCTCCGGCGATTTCACTGCGCCCATGGCCGTCTGCGCCGTCGACGTGGCGACACCCGGTGGGCCGGCGGCGGTGGCGGCGGCCGCCGCCGCACTGGGACCGGTCGACCTCCTCCTCTACGCCGCTGGGGCCTCTCCGCTGATCGAACTGGCCGACACCGACGCCGAGACGATGGCCACCGTGTTCGCCACCAACGTCGTGGCCCCGTCGCAGGTCTGTCGTGCCCTGCTGGCCCAGTTCGCCCCCGACGCCATCGCCGCGTTCATGTCCTCCGAATCGGTGGGTCGTCCGCGACGGGGTCTGGTCACCTACTCGGCGTCGAAGGCGGCGTTGGAGGAACTCGTGCGCGGATGGCGGGTCGAACATCCGTCGATCCGGTTCTCCTCGGTGTGCGTCGGCGCCACCATCGGCACCGACTTCTCCCGCGAGTTCGGGGCCGAGTTGTTGGGCGACGCGCTGGTGGAGTGGATTCGCACCGGCCAACTGTCGGAACGTCAGATGGAACCGACCGAGGTCGGCGAGACGGTGGCGCGGATCCTGGCGGTGGCCATGACCCAGCCCGGCATCGATGTCACCTCGTTCGCCGTCCAGCCCCCTGGTCCACTGGCGTCGATGTGATCGTCATCGGAGTCGAGGAGGGGGAGTGGACATGAGCGAGGATCGTCCGGTCGTGCTCGTCACCGGTGGGGCCTCCGGTCTGGGCGCCGCCACGGTCGACCACTTCGTCTCCCTCGGGCACCCGGTGGTGGTGCTGGATCGCGACCCGACGGCCGGGGCGTCGCTCGCCGAGCGGCTCGGTGACCGCGGCGCCGTGATCATCGGCAGCGTGCTCGACGACGACGACGTGCGCTCGGCCATCGGGGCCGCTGGCGCGCTCGGTGGTCTGCGCTGGGTCGTGGCCTGCGCCGGAGGGGGCGAGGCCGGGGGCCGCGTGGTCGGCCGTGACGGCACCCCGCACGACCGCGAGGTCTTCGAACGGACGCTGTCGTTGAACGTCACCGGGTCGTTCAACACCGTGCGGCTGTGCGCGTCGGCCATGGCCGCCGCCGAACCCGATGTCGACGGTGAGCGCGGCGCCGTCGTACTGGTGTCCTCGGCGGCGGGGTACGAGGGACAGATCGGCCAGATCGCCTACGGGTCGGCCAAGGCGGCACTCATCGGGATGACGCTCATCGCCGCGCGCGACCTGTCGTCGATCGGTGTACGCGTGAACGCCATCGCGCCCGGTGTCATGGACACCGCAGCGTGGTCGCAGGCGCCGCCTGATCTGAAGGCGGCGCTGGAGGCGACGGTGCCGTTCCCCCGTCGACTGGGCGCGCCCGAGGAGTTCGCCCGGCTGGCCGAGCACCTCCTCACCAACCGGTACATGAACGGTCACGTGGCGCGGCTCGACGGCGCGCTCCGCTTCGCGCCGAAGTAGGTCAGCCGACGAGGGTGGCGGCGATGGTCTCGGCGATGGTGTCGGCGGCGTCGTCGATTGACCCGAACGCCGTCTCCAGGACCCAGGCCCGTTTGAGGAACAGGTGGGCATCGACCTCCCAGGTGAAGCCCATGCCCCCGTGCACCTGGATGCCGGTCTTGCCGTTCTCGGTGGCGGCGCGGGCCGCCGTCAGTCGGGCGCCGGCGATGGCCCGGGCCACGTCGCCGACCTCGGGCTCGTCGACGGTGACGCCGGCGGCCCACACGGCCGAGCGGGCCACTTCGGTGCGTATCCAGCAATCGGCCAACAGATGCTTGAGTCCCTGGAACGAGCCCACCGGGCGCCCGAACTGCTCACGTTCGGCGGCGTAGCGCACGGCCAGGGCCGTGCTCCCGGCCGAATTCCCGCACAACTGGGCCGAGGCCAGCAGCGAGCCGCGCTGACGCCAGCGCGCCGCGGTGGAGGCATCGGCGACACGTTCGCCGACCGGCACGGTGGCCAGGCGCGACACCGGGGTGAGGGGATCGGTCGGGCGCGGCAGCACGACGGCGTCGAGCGAGATCGGGTCGACCCGGTCGATGCCGTCGTCGTGCACCACCAACAGCACGTCGGCATCGCGCAGGTGCTCCACCACGATCGGACCGTGAGCGGGCGTGTCGAGCACCGCCGGCACCACCGAGCCGTCGAGGACGCCGTCGACCAGACCGGCGGAGAGGGCCGCAGCCACCAATGGACCGGGGACGAGCGCGGTACCGAGCGCCTCGTGCACCAGCA
>VERC01000101.1 GCA_018882825.1 Acidimicrobiia bacterium
GACCTGCGCTGATGGCGAGCGCCGCAGGGGCACCGCGGTGGCCGGCCCGAGTCGGGCGTAGAGGTGGCGCGCGTACTCCTGCCATCGCAGTTCATCGCGGAACTTGCGGCGATCCTCGGCCGGGCCGTCGACCGACGCGTGGACCCGGGGCAGGGTGAGCAACCCGTGGCGGATCCACGGCGACAGCCCCGAGGCCCCGCGACGATCAGGTGGCCACACCTCGTTGCGGGATCGGGAGTAGCCGGTCACATCGAACGAGTCGAGGGCAGCATCGGCGGCGGCCTGTGTGCCGCTCCAGCGCGCAGATCGGTGCGGACGATCGCGACAGACCGCAGCCAGGTGATCGGCCACCCACTCGACCTCGCCCCCGACCTCGGGCACCGGGAGTTGCATGGGGAGAAGGTATCGACGGGACGGGCGAGCGCATCGACGCCGACTGCACCGGGGTACCGCATCGGGGTGGAATCGTCCCGATCGGTGGCGATCGTGGTCTCGACGGCCGAGCATCGGGCATGGACTCGGAGATGAATCGGTGATCGCGCTCGGACTACTGGCACTGGTGATGCTGGCCATGTTGTTGGCGGTGGCCGCCACCCGGGCGCGTAACGGCACCAACGGCATCGGCACGCAGAAGTCGAACGCACCGGCCTCGGCCGTCGAGGTCTTGCTCCGGCGATGGGTGGCAGCCGGTCTGCTCGACGACGCCGAGGCGAGCGCCATCGGGGACTTCGAGTCGCACCGACGGGCCACCCGCACGCCACCGCGATTCTCGCCCGCCATCGAGGCCCTGGCCTACGTGGGTGGCGTGCTACTCACCGTCGGCACCGGGATGCTGGTCGGTCGATTCTGGGACGACATGGGAACCATCGCCCACCTCGCCATCGTGGGTGCAGCGACACTGGTGGCCGGCGTGGTCGGTGGCGTGGTGGGTGAGGACGATGCCGTGACCTGGCGACTGCGCGGATTCCTGTGGACGCTGTCGGCCGGCGGGGCCGGCGCGTTCGCCGGGCTGTTCGCCTTCGAGGTGCTCGACCGGATCGGTGAACCCGTGGCCTTCGCCACGGCCGCGACGATCGCCGTCGTCTCGGCCGCGTTCTGGAGACTCCGCGATCGTCCCCTGCAACACGTGGCGACGTTCGTGGCCCTGGTCGTGTCGACCGGCGTGCTCATCGCCTGGATCGACGACGTCAATCCGGCAGCGTGGATCGGTCTGGCCTTCTGGATCCTCGGTGTGTCGTGGGCCGCCGCCTCGTGGCGACTGGTGATTCCTCCTGCGGCGATCGGCTTCCCCCTCGGGGTGGCGCTCACGCTGGTCGGCGCCGGTGTGATGGGGGGGCGCTACGACTGGCTCGGCCCGATCGTCGGACTGGCCACGGCGACGGCATGGACGGCGATCGGCATCGGCGTGAACGAGGTCCTCGCCCTCACCCCCGGACTGGTGGGCACGTTCGTGTTCCTACCGTGGACGCTGGGCCGATTCTTCGGTGAGTCGCTGGGTGCACCGGTCATCGTCATGCTTTCCGGCGCGGTCCTCCTGGTGATCGTCGCGGTCCTGTGGCGTCGACGGAACGATGGCGCACGAATCGGTGATCTGTGGAGCGGCCACCTCGGCGGGATCACCCACCACTGAGTCAGGACGAGGGAGAAGGGGACGACATGGTCGACACGCGCATGACCCGGCAGGAGGAGAGGCCGACGATCACCCCGCCATCCCGGCCGGCCGCATCGAGGTGGGTTCTGGTGGCGATGTCGGTGTTGGCCGCCCTCGTCGCCTACGGGGCGAACGCCTACCTCTCGGCAGCGGCCATCGATGCCACGGCGAACTCGTTCGATCGGGCCCGACTTCCCGGGACCGTCACCGCCACCATGCACCCCGGGAAGTGGCGCGTGTGGGTGGAGGGACCGGGAACGGTGGATGCCGTCGAGGTCGTGGACGGCAGTGGGCGACCGATCGAAGTGGGCGACGGCGATGGCGACACGACCTATCGCCACGGCGGATTCGATGCACGCGCCGTCGCGTCGTTCACCATTCCCCGAGGGGGACTGTCCCCCGACGTACGGGTGACGGTGACGGGCAGTGCCGAGACCCCCGAGACATCGTTCGCCGTCGGTCCCGCCGACGACTTCGACTACGTACGTCCGTCGTACTACGCGACCGTGCTGGCGATCGCACTCATCCTCCTCGTCGCCGCCGCCATCGCCGTGCTACCGATTCTGCGGGGTCGTCGAAAGTACTGATGGTCGATCGAGTTCGACGACGCTGTGCCTTGAACAGCGCGTCGATGAGCAGCAGTACCGGAATCGTCGCCACCGCGCACACCACACCGAGGAGCGAGGGATGGGTCTGCCCCAGCAGCGCGCCGAGAGGAGGGGAGAGGAAGACAACCAGCAATCCGAGTTGCACCGCCATGGCGACGAGGAGCAGTCGATTGCGACCCACCGGGACACGCCATGCCGGCAGGACGGTGCTGCGACAGGCGAAGGCGTTGGCCGCCTGCCCGAGGACGATGGTGGTGAACGCAGCGCCCGACGCGGTGAGGAGCGCTGCGTCGGAGGGATCGAGCGCGCCCGGGCGCCATGCGCTGGTGACGAGCACGAGGAGGAACGACGTGAGGGCCATGACCGCCTCGGTCGGGCCCAACACACCGAAGGCACGGACGAACACGCGGCGATCGAGGAGGTGTCGACGGGTGGAACGTCCTTCCATCACGTGCTCGCCCGGCGGCTCGACACCCAGCGCGAGGGCGGGGAGCACATCGGCACCGATGTCGAGGGCGAGGATCTGCAGCACACCGAGCGCCAGGGGGATCCTCCGGCCGGAGAGGGCCCACACGATGAACGGCGCCAGTTCGGCGACGTTGGCGGTCAGGTGGTACGTGAGCGATCGACGGATGTCGGAGTAAGTGGAGCGACCCTGACGGACGGCGTCGACGATCGTCTCGAACCGGTCGTCGAGCAGGACGAGATCAGCGGCGTCGCGGGCCACGTCGGTGCCGGATCGACCCATGGCGATACCGATGGCCGCTTCGCGCAGCGCCGGCGCATCGTTGACACCGTCACCGGTCATGCCCACGACATGTCCGCGATCGCGCAGGGCCCGGGCGATACGCAACTTCTGTTCCGGCGTGACCCGGGCGATGACCAGTCCGTCATGGTCGACGAGGGAAGCCAGTTCGCAGTCGTCGTCGGGCAGATCGGCACCGAGGAGCACCTCGCCCTCCGAGGCCGACTGCAGGCCGACCTCGACGGCGACGGCCCGGGCGGTACCGGGATGATCGCCGGTCACCATGGCCACCCCGACGCCGGCCCGTCGACACTGCTCGATGGCGTCACGGACCCCGTGCCGAGGCGGATCCTCGAGTCCGATCAGACCGAGGAGGTCGAGTTCCGACTCGGCGGTCGCCGCATCGGTCGGTATCGATCGGGACCGACGATCGGCGATGGCCAGCACGCGCAGACCGACGGACGTCATCCGATGGAGCGCCTCGGAGGCCCCGGGCATCTCACCGCACATCGGCACCACGGCATCGGGTGCACCCTTCACGACGATCCGATCGTCGAGCACCACCGACATGCGACGTCGACGGGCATCGAACGGGAAGCGGATCCGATCCGGTCGTTCGGCGCGGTCGATGTCGGGATCGCTGCCAGTGCGCAGAGCCAGCGAGTGGAGCGCGGCCTCCATGGGATCGCCCTGCGGTCGCCACTGCCCACCGTCCCACACCACCCGACCGGAACCGCAGCGGGCCGCGACGAGCGCGAGATCGGCCAGCGCATGCACGTCGACGCCGTCGGAGATCGAGATCTCGGCCGTGGGTCCGTACCCGTCACCGTCGATGGTGACGCGACCGGAGGGCATCCACACCTCGCGCACCGTCATCTCGTTGCGAGTCAGCGTTCCCGTCTTGTCGGTGCAGATGAAGGTCACCGAACCCAGTGTCTCGGCTGCCTCGAGGTGACGAACGAGGGCATTGCGGTGGGCCATCTGCTGCGCACCCATGGCCAACGAGAGCGTGACCGTGGGGAGGAGACCCTCCGGGACGAGGGCGACGGTGACGCCGACGGCAAACAGGAATCCATCGTTCGGATCCGTGCCCAGGGACAGCGCCACCCCGAAGAAGACGACGCCGACGCCGACCGACAGCATCGCGATGATCCGGGAGACGTGCTCGAGTTCGCGTCGCATCGGCGTGGGAGTGGTCCGTCGACGGGCCGAGAGTGAGGCGAGCACGCCCAATCTCGTGTCGGCACCGGTGGCGACCACCACGGCCCGACCCTCACCCTCGACCACGAAGCACCCGGCGTGCACCGTTGCGCCCACCCCCGGATGCACCGGCACGCTCTCACCCGTCAACGACGAGTCGTCGATCGCCAACCCCCGGGCCTCGACCAGACGTTGATCGGCACTGATCCGATCACCCTCGGCCACCACGACGAGGTCACCGACGACGAGCGATTCGGGATCGATCGACTGCTCGACATCGTCGCGGACGACGCGCACCGTGCGCGGGAGCAACGATCGCAATCGCTCGGCGGTGTGTTCAGCCCGACGTTCCTGCACGAAGGCGAACGCACCGTTGATGAACACGACGGCGAACACGGCGACACCGAGTTCCGGCATCCCTCCGACGATCGCCAGGGCGCCGGCCACCCAGAACAACAGGGCGAAGAAGTGGGTCAGTTCGGCGAGGAAGCTCCGCCAGACAGGAACGGGTCGAGGGCGTGGCAGCACATTGGCGCCATCCCGGGCAAGTCGGGTCGCCGCCTCGACGGACGTGAGGCCCCTCTCAACGACGGCGAGCACCATGCGCTCCGTTCCGGCTGCGGCGCAACGCGAGACCGACGACGATCCAGCACATGGTCCCGGCCACTGCGACGCCGACGAGGACCACGATCATGATGCCGATGCCGTTCATGGGTCCTCCGGAGTCCGACGGACGCGCATCGCTCCCTTCCCGACGGGGTGAGAGGCGCCGTTCCGTCTGCGATCATCGGGACCATGGAGCTGGACGACAACGAGAACGACCCGAACGCGGTACGCCGTTCGGTGGATCGCGTCCGCACCACCGGTTCCAACATGCTCGATCGGGCGCGACGTCGCTCCGCGGTGGTCGACGGCCTCGCCTCGGCGGTGTCCCACGACGCCGAGGTCGGTGGGGGTGTGATGGCCGGCGCGCTGGCCTTCCGATTGTTCCTGTTCCTCGTGCCGTACGTGCTGTTCATGTTCACCCTGTTCGGCACAGCCGGCGAGGTCGCCGGCCGCTCGCCCACCGACCTGGCGTCGTCAGTGGGGATCTCCGGTCTGTTGGCCAAAGGGGTGCTCAACACCAGTTCGCTGTCGGCCGGCGAGAAGTGGACGATCCTCTTCGTCTCCGGCTACGCCCTCGTCGTCGCTGCACGTTCCCTGGTCAAGACACTCGTCGCCGCCATCTGCCTCGCATGGCAGATGCCCCGGATCAGACCCAGAGCGACGAGCGCCGGTCTGTTGTTCATCGCCTACTTCACGGTGACGTCATTGCTGACCTCGGGGATCGCCCGACTCCGAGCTGCGTCACCGACACCGGGAATGGCCTTGACGATCGCGTGGCTGGTGATCCCGTTGCTGTCCGTCTGGTGGTTGATGGCCAAACTCCCGCACCGGGACGCACCGGCGTGGTCACTACTGCCCGGCGCGGTGATCACCGCCATCGGGTTCCAGGCGATGCACCTTCTCACCGTGCTGTGGATCGCTCCGTCGGCGACCTCGAAGACGGAGACGTACGGCGTTCTCGGGATCTCGTTGGCCACTCTGGCCTGGTGCTACCTGGCGGGTCGACTGGTGGTCGGTTCCACCGTTCTCAATGCCGCGCTGTGGCGGCGGTATCGGGAACGCCATCCGGACGTGGCACTCACCACCGACGAATCGGGGACGAAATTTGCCCAGCGCACGCGGGTGTGGCTGCGATCCGCACTCGACCTTTTCCGCTGAAGCTCACCGTCGCAGCACCTCGCGGAACGTGAGATTGATGCGCTCACCAACCGACCTTCGCGTCTTCGGGATCCGGTGTCGCCACAACTCCTGCGTCGTGCCGCGCATGATGACCACGTCGCCGTGGTGGAGGTCGACGCCGGTACGAACGGAATGATCGTCGACGCGACGGAAGTCGAAGCGACGGGTGGCACCGAGACTCACCGACGCGATCACGGGATGTCGACCGAACTCGCGCTCGTCATCGGCGTGCCAATCGACGCCGTCGTTCCCGTCGCGATAGAGGTTGCAGAGCACCGAGTTGAACGACGCCCCGGCGAGATCGGCACACAGGGCACGCATTGCGACGACCGCCGGTGTCCATGGTTGCGGGGTGTGGGCGATCCCGGAATAGGTGTACTCGAGTCCCTCGTCGGCGATCCACGCCTCGAGTCGGGGAACGGGGACGACCGAGCCGAACATGCGCAGGTGCTCCTGTCGCCACGGGATCTCGACACGCAGCGCGGCGAAAGCGGCGTCGGCGGCCGGTTCGTCGAGCGCGCCGCGCACGAGGACGACGTCGAGGCCCGGTCCTCCGATCGACTCGTCGAACAGCCCTCGCTGCGATGCCATACCGGCAAGATACGACCGGCGGCCACGAGCGCCGACCCCACTACGGTTGTCCCATGGACTTCCCCAATCGTCCGCCCGATGGCGACTGGTGCGGCACCCAGTTCCTGCGCCTCGTGCGTCGGGGTTCGATCGCCGTGCTCACCGTCGATCGTCCCCACCGCCGCAACGCCATGACCCCGGCGATGTACTTCGGGGTGCGCCACGCCGTCGACCTCGTGAACCGCTCGGACGACCTGGCCGCGCTGGTGCTCACCGGCACCGGCGACGTGTTCATCCCCGGCGGCGACCTGGGTGGCGACCAGGAGGATTCGTGGGCCGATCTGGCCCGTCTCCTACACATGGACACCACGCCCTTCGATGCCATCCGCCACTCCCCCAAGCCGGTGGTGTCGGCGGTCAACGGCATCTGCCAGGGCGGCGGGTTGATCATCGCCATGCTCTCCGATGTGGCGGTGGCCTCGACGGCGGCGACGTTCCGCGCCCCCGAGATACTGCGGGGCATCGCCGACACCGGCTACGCGGCGATCCTGCCGGGACAGATCGGTATCCCACGCGCCCGCGACATGCTGCTCACCGGTCGCACCGTCGATGCAGCGACCGCCGAGTCGTGGGGGATGATCACCCGCGTCGTCGCCGCCGGTACCGAACTCGACGAAGCGATCGACGTCGCCCGCCAGATCGCCCGGGGCGCGCCGAGCGCCCGGTCGACGGTGAAGCGCGAGATCAACCGGCAGTACGAGCTCTTCGACCGCATGTCGATGGACGAGTCGTTGTTCGGGCCCGAGGCGATCGAAGGATTCGAGGCGTTCAAGGAGCGTCGTAACCCCGCATGGGTCCCCGAGGACCTGCGCACCGACGGTCGACTCTGACCGCAGGAGGCCGGTGATGCGCGCCGCACTCGGCGAGGACCAGATCGCACTGCAGGACCTGGCCCGCGCCGTGGCGCGCGACCTCGGCGCCCGCTCGATCGCCGAACTGCCGCCGGCGGTCGATGCCGATCGGGCGTGGACAGTGCTGGCCGAGAGTGGTCTCTTGGGCGTGCGTGCCGACGGAGGATCGGTCCTCGATCTGGAGGTGTGTGCCGAGGAGTTCGGGGCTGCGCTCAGTGCTGCGCCGTTCGTGGGCGCGTCACTGGCCGGCGAACTGCTGGGACCCACCGACCGCCGACCGGTGGCGTCACTCGATGGACGAGTGGCTGTCGATGCCCTGGGTGCCGATGGTGTGGTGCTCGTGCACGCCGGTCATGCCCATCTCCTCGATGCGACCGACCACGTGGTCACTGCCGATCGCAGCCGGGTCGCCATGCGTCCCGGTTCGGATGACCTCGTGTCGATCCGTCGTACCGACGACGCGTCGTTCGATGCCATCGCCGGGGTGCTGTTCGGTGCCGATCTCGTCGGCGTCGGTACCGCCGCCGTGCTCGACGCCGTCGACCACGCCTGCGCCCGTCGACAGTTCGATGCGCCCATCGGTTCGTTCCAGGCCGTGCAGCACCTGCTGGCCGACGCCTGGGTCGACCTGTGTGCGGCGCGCCACGCGCTGCGGGCCGCGGCATGGC
>VERC01000102.1 GCA_018882825.1 Acidimicrobiia bacterium
GGTCACGCACCTCGTCGAGGAATCCGGCGTCCATCTGCGCCGCGTAACGCGCTTCGATGCGCCGGTCGAGCGCGTCGCGGTCGAGGTCGATGCCCACCACCGGGAACGGCAGCTCGGCGTAATGGGTGAGACCGGGACCGAAGGAGGAGAACGGCCGGCCGGACCCGATGGTCACCTCGAGGGCGCGCAAGGTGCGGCGGCGGTTCGACGGTTCGATCCGACCGGCGGCCACGGGATCGAGTCGCTGCAGCGTGGAGAAGAGCGAGTCATCGGACTCGGCTTCGAGTTCGGCGCGCACCTGCGGATAGCGACCGGGGATGTCGAGGTCGTCGACCACCGACTGCAGGTAGAGACCGGTGCCTCCCACCAGCAGCGCCCGTCGACCCCGGGCCTCGATGTCGGCCAGCACCGCGAGGCACGCTCGCTGGTACCGAGCCACCGTGTAGTCCTCGTCCGGACCGCACACGTCGAGCAGATGATGGACGACCTCGGTCCTCTCCGCAGCCGTGGGCTTGGCGGTGCCGATGTCCATGCCCCGGTACACCTGCATCGAGTCGACCGTCACGATCTCCACATCGGAATGGCGCCGGGCCAGGTCCATCGCCAGCGCCGACTTGCCCGATGCCGTCGGCCCCACCAGCGCCAGATGACGTGGGCCGGGACGGACTCGGTCGTTCACCCGGCGGTGACGGCGAGACGCGTGCGGTGGCGGGGTGCCGACAGCACCTCGACCAGTCGACCGCGCAGGAAGTGGGGTCCGGCGTCGACGACCTCCACCGATGCAGTTGAACCGGGACGCAACGGACGGTCCGACGGGAAGTGCACGAGTTTGTTCTGGACGGTGCGGCCGGTGGTCATCGCCGCGTCCCGTTTCGACGGGCCCTCGATCACCACGGTCTCGATCCGGCCGATGCGGGCGCGGTGACGGGCCAGGGCCGAGCGTTCCACCACCACCCGCAGACGCTCGAACCGTTCGGCCACCACCGCCGGGTCGCAGAACCGATCGACCATCACGGCCGCCTCGGTGCCCTCTCGGGGCGAGAACACGAAGGTGTAGGCCGAGTCGTACTCGGCTGCGGCCACCACCTCGAGGGTGTCGGAGAAATCGGCGTCGGTCTCACCGGGGAACCCCACGATGATGTCGGTGGTCACGGCCAGGTCGTCGATGGCCGCACGGGCGGCGACCAACTTGGCCAGGTACCGATCGGCGGTGTAGCCGCGATGCATGGCGGCGAGGACTCGGTCACTCCCCGACTGCAGGGGGAAGTGAAGATGTGGGCAGACGCCCTCGGCGGTGGCCATCGCCGCGATGGTGTCGCTGCGCAGGTCCTTGGGATGCGGACTGGTGAAGCGCACGCGTTCGATGCCGTCCACGGCGGCCACGGCGCGCAGCAGGTCGGCGAACAAGGGTCGGGCGCGACGATCACCGCCGGCCGACCACAGGGCTCCGACGATGGCGACGTCATCGACCGAGGGCCCGAGGGCGCGGCGAGCCGTGGTGAGGTCGCGTCCGTAGGAGTTGACGTTCTGACCGAGCAGGGTGATCTCGCGCACGCCGTCGGCGGCGAGGCGGGTGACCTCGTCGACCAGCTCGCCGAAGGGACGGCTGATCTCGCGACCGCGCACAGCGGGCACGATGCAGTACGCGCACGTGTTGTCACAGCCCACCTGGATGGTGACCCACGCCGACCAGTCGACCTCCCGTCTGACGGCCAGGGCCGAGGGGAAGGTGGCGGCATCGTCGATGGCCTCGTCCCAGATCTCGGTGACGGGGCCCGACCGGCGCGCCTGGTGCAAGAGGTCGACGGCCCGGTGCACGTTGTGGGTGCCGAGGACCACATCCACGTGGCCGGCGCGCTCCATGATGCGGTCGCGGTCCTTCTGGGCCAGACAGCCACTGACGACGATCTCCATGTCGGGACGCTCGTCCTTGAGTGCCTTGAACTGCCCGAGGTGCCCGTAGAACTTGTTGTCGGCGTTCTCCCGGATGCAGCAGGTGTTGAACACGACGACGTCGGCCTCGGTGTCGGAGGCGGCCGCCACCAGACCGTCGGCCTCCAGCAGGCCGGCGATCCGTTCGGAATCGTGCTCGTTCATCTGGCAGCCGTAGGTGCGGATGGCGTAGGTCCGCGCCCCGGAGCCTCGGGCGGCGCCGTCGCTCACGAACGTCGAGGGTAGCGGCGACCGGCCCTCACCCCCGAGTCGGCCTCACGCCCGGCCCCGCCTACCATCGACCCCGTGACGACGGCCTGGCGCTCCCGAATCGTGCTGTCGGGTCTGGCCCTGTGCGCGTTCGTCCTCTCGTTGGTGGTGGGCAACGTGTTCTTCGAGAACCTCTCGATGAACAACGACGAGGCGGTCTACGTACTCCAGGCACAGATGTTCGCCGGGGGCGACGTCAACCTGTCGGATGCGGCGCACGGTGACGCCTTCCGACCGTGGATGTCGGGTCGGGTGGACGGCGACCGGCTCGTCCTGGTGGCCCAGCCCATCCTCCCCGGGTTGATGGCCCTCAGCGACCTGCTGTTCGGCACCATGCGGGTGGCGTTGGCCGCGGTGGCGGCCGCGGCGGTGGTGGCGGTGTACGCCGCCACCAGGACCCTCCTCGGTCGCGACCCGGTGGCACTCGTGGCCGCGGGGTGCTTCGTGCTGAGTCCGTTGGTGATGGTGCAGAGCGCCATGTACGTGTCGTACGTACTGGCGGTCGCCATCGGCGCCACGGCCCTCACATTCGTCACCCGGGGCGTAGACGCGGCCATGGGCGGCCGGCGGTGGCCGTGGTGGATCATCGGCGGCGGGCTGGCCGAGGGACTACTCCTCTTCACGCGCCCACTCGAGGGCATCGTGACCGGTTTCCTACTCGTGGGCTGGATGTGGCTGCGCGGCGGCCGGTGGCGACTGCTCCTGCGCACGGTTCCCGTACTCGGACTCTCGGCTCTTCCCGTGCTGGTGGCCGTGTTCACCTACAACGCCTTCACCACCGGTGATCCGTTCACCTTCGCCCTGTGGGCCATCGGTGGCAACGACTCGTTCGGCTTCGGCTATCGGGCCATCGCCGAGTACTCCCGCTACATCTACGTCGGTCCGGGCGAGGCGTGGTTGGCACTGCGCACCAATCTGCGTGCCTATCCGCACTGGATCGTCGGCGGACTGGTGTCGATCCCGCTGGCCGCGTGGGGCGCCCGGTGCCTGTGGCCCACGCAGCGAAAGGTCCTCGTGCTCCTGCTGACCATGCTGGTCGCCTTCCCGTTCGCGTACTTCTTCTATTACGGGAACTACCTGATCATCGCCGGGCGCAATTTCTACGGACCGCACTACTACCTGCAGTTGTTGCTCCCCTCGATGATCCTCATCGCCGTCGCCCTGTGCGATCTGGCCACTCGGCGCTGGCCGTGGTTGACCGTCGCCATCGTCGCCATGGTGGCCGGCATGTCGATCGAGATCCCGGATCGCGTGCGCGCCAACCAGCGAGTACGCGACGCCATGGAACTCGAGCTGGCGGCGGTGCGATCGTCGGTCGAAGGACCGGCGATCGTGATCATCCCCGCCGGGGACGACGGCCCCTACGTGCTCCATCCGCGCGGTGCGTTCGCCAATCCTCCCCACCTCGACTCCGACGTGCTGTACGCCGCCGATCTGGGTGGCCGAAATCTGGAACTGGCGGCGCGCTTCCCCGCCCGCGCCCTCTACCGGTTCGAGGTGCTCACCGATGCCGAGGGCACCGGCCCGCACGTCGATCCCCTCCGGGTGGTGCAGTCGCCCACCCTGCGATTCGGGTTCACCGCGCCCGCCGTCGACCAGGTGGTGCTGGGCGACTCCGTCGTGCGCTGCGCCACCGGAGCCGGCACGGTGACGATCACCATCGCCGGCCGGACGGCCGAGGTCGCCGGCTGCGCGGCGACCCCGACGTCGCTGACCCTCGCCTCCGACTCCACCGTGCTGCGGGTGTCGACCTCCCGGCGCGCCGCCGAGGGACGATCGGCGGCCGGGAACCGCCCCGTGGACCAGGTCGATCTGGTCTACGACATCGGTCCGGGGAGCTCGCCGACCTTGCTGGCCACGTACTCCCCACCGGAGTACTGGGCACCGATCGGCGGCAACGGCGAGTACCTGCCCATCGGCGCCACGCTGGCCCCGTGGCTGGACACCAGCGTGACGGCGGGTGGTTCGGCCGGCTGAGCCCCGACCGGTTCAGTCGTCGAGCGAGATCGGCAGGTCGTGCTCGTCGCCCATGACGTCGCCGCCCTCGGCCTCGAAACCGGCCTCCGGGTCGCCGCCGATGCCCACCGCGGTGAGGATCCGTTCGGTGATCTCCACCATGACCTCGGGGTTCTCCTGCAGGTAGGTCTTGGCGTTCTCCCGCCCCTGACCCAGCTGCTCGCCCTCGTAGGTGTACCAGGCTCCCGACTTCTTGACGATGCCCATGTCGACACCGATGTCGATGGTCGAACCCTCACGGCTGACACCACGTCCGTACATGATGTCGAACTCGGCCTGCCTGAACGGCGGTGCCACCTTGTTCTTGACCACCTTGACGCGGGTGCGGTTGCCCACCACCTCGACACCGTCCTTGATGGACTCGATACGACGGATGTCGAGACGGACCGAGGAGTAGAACTTCAGCGCCCGGCCGCCCGGCGTGGTCTCGGGTGAACCGAACATCACGCCGATCTTCTCGCGCAGCTGGTTGATGAAGATGCAGACGGTCTTCGACTTGTTGAGGTTGGCAGTGAGCTTGCGCAGCGCCTGACTCATGAGACGGGCCTGGAGACCGACATGGCTGTCACCCATCTCGCCCTCGATCTCGGCCCGGGGGGTGAGCGCCGCCACCGAGTCGATGACGACGACGTCGAGCGCACCCGAGCGCACGAGCATGTCGGCGATCTCGAGGGCCTGCTCACCGGTGTCGGGCTGCGAGATCAGCAGTTCGTCGATGTCGACGCCGATGTTGCGGGCGTAGACCGGATCCATGGCGTGCTCGGCGTCGATGTAGGCGCAGATGCCACCGTTGCGCTGGGCCTCGGCCACCACGTGCATGGCCAGTGTCGACTTGCCCGAGGACTCCGGGCCGAAGATCTCGACCACGCGACCGCGGGGCAGGCCGCCGACGCCGAGGGCCAGATCGAGGGCCAGGGCCCCGGTGGGGATCGTCTCGACCCGCATCGTGCCCTTCTCGCCCATCTTCATGACCGAGCCCTTGCCGTACTGCTTCTCGATCTGACCGAGCGCCATCTCCAGCGCCCGGTCACGGTCGCCGCCGGAGCGGGGTCCGTCGAGTTCCGGATTGTCCTTCGGGGTGCCCTTCGCCATGTGTCCCTCTCCTCTGTCTCGGTTGCCCTGATGCTTCGGCGCTGTCTCTGCTGCTGTCTCTGCTGCTGGTTCTGCTGCGGTGTCACTCCGAGCGTCGCTCGGGAGTGCGGGGGTTGCGGACGGAACGTACGGGGGGCCTGTGACAGCCCGGAAGTGCCCGGCGACCCGGCCCGGGACGACACGACTGTAACTTCGTACAGGTGTTCGGTCAAGCATCGGCCCGAACACCCGTTCGCCCGGCACCGTCGGCCCCTGCCGCCGCTCGGTGCCCATCCCGGGCCCGACGCCCGTCGGTACGCTCCCGGCCATGACGACAGACGAACGAGACCGGGAACTCCGGGAGCGCCTCACCGACCTCGAGTACCAGGTCACCCAGTGCTCGGCCACCGAGCGAGCCTTCACGGGCAAGTACTGGAACTGCCATGACGACGGCACCTACCACTGCATCGTGTGCGATGCCGCCCTGTTCGACTCGGGGACGAAGTTCGACTCCGGCACCGGCTGGCCCAGCTTCTTCGACCCGATGACGTCCGACGCCGTGGCCACCAAGGTCGACACCTCCCACGGGATGATCCGCACCGAGGCACTGTGTGCGGCCTGTGGGGCGCACCTGGGCCACGTGTTCGAGGACGGGCCCCGACCCACCGGTCTGCGCTACTGCATGAACTCGGCCTCGCTGGACCTGCGGCCCCGCGACTGACGGGCCCGGCGCTCAGACGCCGGCCACCAGCCGCTTGCGCAGGTGGTCGAGCACGGTGATCACGCTGAACTGGCGGATCTGCTCGCGGTCGCCCGGGAAGCGGAGCATCGCCGTCTCGGTCACGCCGTCGACCGTGGAGGCCAGGAACACCGTGCCGGCCGGCACGCCCTCCTGCTCGGCCGGTCCGGCCACCCCCGTCACGGCGATGCCGACATCGGACCCCAGCACGCGACACGCGCCCTCACTCATGGCCGCCGCCGCATCGTCGGACACCACCGGACCGACGGGCACACCGAGGACGTCGAACTTCACCTCGCTGGCATAGCTCACCACCGAACCGCGCAACACGTCGCTGTACCCGGGCACGGAGACGAGTCGGCTGGCGATGAGCCCGCCGGAGAGTGACTCGGCCACCCCGAGCGTGAGACGACGGTCGCGCAGCATGCGCAGCACCACCGCCTCCATCGTCTCGTCGTCGTCACTGAACACCCACGGGCGCAGGATGTCGACGACCTCGGCCACCTCCTCGGCCACCACGGCATCGGCGGCCTCGGCCGTCTCGGCCTTGGCGGTGACCCGCACCTTGAGACCCTCGATGCCACTGGCCAGGAAGGCGATGGTGGCCCGACCCGTCCGATCCAACTCGTCGAGTCGGTCGGCCAGCAGTTCGGCGATCCCCGATTCCGAGTGACCCCACACACGCACGACGCGACTGCGGATGACCCCGGTGTCGCCGGCCCGACGACGCAGTTCGGGGATCACCGTGCCCGTGATCATCTCGCGCATCTCCCACGGCACACCCGGGACGGCGAAGATGACCTTGTCGCCCACCGGACACACCAGACCCGGTGCCGTGCCGGGCATCTGGGCGATGCGGGTCGCGCCCACGGGCACCAGCGCCTGGCGCAGGTTGTTGGCCGGCATGTCGCGGCCTCGACGACCGAAGATCTCGTGCAGTCGCTCGACCACCTCGGGATCCTCCACCAGTTCCACACCCATCACCTCGGCGATGACGTCACGGGTGAGGTCGTCCTGGGTCGGTCCGAGTCCGCCGCACACGATCACCGCGTCGGCCCGACCGAGCGCGGTCTCCAGCACGGTCCGGATGCGGTCGCGGTTGTCCCCGACCTTCACCTGCAGATACGAGTCGATGCCGGCCAACGCCAGTTGCTCGCCGATCCACGACGAGTTGGTGTCGACGATCTGTCCCAGCAACAACTCCGTCCCGACGGCGACGACTTCGGCGTTCATGACCATTCCCCGTTCACTTTGATTGATGGCTCACGATCGACCGTTCATCCGGACTGCTCGACGAACAGCGCGGTCCCGGTCGACGGTGCCACGGTGGTGTGAGCCCGGAGGCGTTCACCAACGAAGGCGTTGACGATGCTGAGCGCGGCGAGGGTCAGCAGGTACATGCCCGGCGTGATGGGCTCGAGGGCGAGGGTGAGCAGCCCGGCGACCAGGGCGAGGGCTGCGGTCCCGGCGTGCAGGGTGACCATTCCTCCCCGGGGCACCCGTCGATCGAACTCGCCGATGAGCGACAGCCCCAGGTAGATGCCGACATAGGAGACCATCAGCACCACCACGCCCACCGGGGGCACGGAACCCTCGCCGATCTGCAGGTACTTGGAGATCCCGACGGCGAAACCGACGATGGCGACCTGGAGCACGAGGTGGGCCAGCATCCACAGTTCGCCGAACAGGGCCCCGTCGCGGATGCCGGCCTTGGGCACGTCATCGAAGTAGGCGGAGAAGAAGCCGAAGAGCACGACGAACGTGGTGATGATGGCGAGGACGTCCCATCCGGTGATGGCCCCGGCGGTGACGACGAGCGCGGTCTTGACGAACGACTCACCCATGACGATGAGGGTGAGCAGGGCTGCCCGCTCGGAGAGGTGGTGCTCGTCGACCGGCGGGACCGGCAGGCCGCGCACGGTGAGCGACGTGGGCACGACGAGTGCAAGGATGGCGACCCCGTAGAGCACGAAGTCCGGACCGTTCGGGACGACGATGCCGGCGGCCATGACCAGCCCGGCCAGCACGAGTCGGTTCCGGCGGGC
>VERC01000103.1 GCA_018882825.1 Acidimicrobiia bacterium
CTCGGGCACCACGAGGGCCACGGTGAGGAAGTCCCGGTAGCGCAGGTCACCGGCCGCGGCCAGGACCTCGGCGGGAGGTGGCGGGTCCATGGCCTTGAGCAGCGAGGACATCGGCATCGACGAGATGACCTCGTCGCACTCCATCACGATCTCTCCGGTCGGTGACTTCGCCGTGATCGAGACGGCTCGGCCGTCGCGGTGGGAGATGCGCGTCACCTTGTGCTCCATCAGCACCGGGGATCCGGCGGCGACGACCTTGTCCCTCGCTGTCTCCCACATCATGCCGGGGCCGTATTTCGGGTACTGGAACTCCTCGATGAGGGAGGTGATGTCGGTGCTCTTGCCCTTCTTGACGAACGGGACCCAGGAGGGGAGGGCGTCGACGACGGCGTTGATGCCGGCGTTCCACAACGACATGTTCTTGATGCGCTGGGCGGCCCAGTCGGCCTGGAGTTTGGACGCGGGGACGCCCCACACCTTCTCGTTGTAGGTCTTGAAGAAGTGGTTGAACAGACGTCGGCCGAAGCGATTGGTGATCCAGTCCTCGAGGCTCGTCTCGGGTCGGTAGCGCCCGGTGAGTCGTCGCAGGGACACGCGCAGGCGAGCGGCGAAGTAGGAGATCACGCAGCGAGCCGCCTCGATCACACCGAGGTTGCCCAGGGCGTTCGAAGCCTTCAGTGGGTAGTCGAAGTACTTGCCGTCGTAGAAGATCCGGCTCATGCGGGGACGCATGAGGAAGTCCTCGTCGGGCAGGATCTCGTGCCACAGGTCCTCGACCGGCTGCACCTTGGTGAAGAACCGGTGTCCACCGAGGTCGAAGCGCCACCCGTCGCGAGCCTCGGTGCGGGAGATGCCACCCACCATGTCGGTAGCTTCGAGCACCGTGCAGGTGCGGCCGGCCTTGGCCAGTTCGAAGGCGGCGGTGAGCCCGGCCGGGCCTCCGCCGATGACCACGATGGTCGGTCCGTCCGGACGACCGGGCGAGGAGGTGGAGGAGTCGGAGGCGGTGACAGGGGAGGGTGACGTCATGGGGTCGCTTTCGGCCTGTGGACGGGTGGATGGTAGTGGACCGCTCCCCGAACCCCGATGATCGGGGGCCGGGTGGCCCCGGTTCCCGGCACTATGGTCGAGGCCCATGTCGACCCCGGATCCCGAGGTGACGGAGGTGGCGCGGGACGCTGCCCGGCCGGAACTCATCGCTCTGGCGCTGGTGGCGGTGGCCATCGGAGTCCTCACCCGGTTCGTGACCCGCTCGGCGCTGTGGCTGGACGAGGCCCTGAGCGTCAACATCGCCACCCTTCCCCTCGGCGAGATCCGCAGTGCCCTCGAGCGGGACGGCCACCCCCCGCTCTACTACGTGCTCCTGCACTTCTGGAGCGAGCTGTTCGGTACCGGGGACGTCGCCGTTCGATCCCTGTCGGCGGTCTTCGGTCTGGCGACGATCGTGCTCGTGTGGTTCGTCGGTCGTCGTCGGGGTGGCCCGGCGATGGCGTGGATACTCGTGGCCGTCGTCGCCATGGCTCCGTACGCCGTGCGCTACTCCAACGAGGCGCGGATGTACGCGCTCGTCATGTTGTTGGTCACCCTCGGCTGGTTCGTGCTCGACGACATCGTCGTGCGCGGCCGCTCCACCATCCTGCGCTACGCGGCGCTGGCCGTCGTCACCGCCGCGCTCCTCTACACGCACTACTGGTCGATGTGGTTGATCGCCACGCTCGGGCTGTGCACCCTGTGGGGTCTGTGGCGCGACACCGATCGTCGTCGGATGTGGACCGGCGTGTTGGCCGCTCTGATCGTCGGAGGCATCGCCTTCCTGCCGTGGGTGCCGACGTTGCTCTACCAGAACGCCCACACGGGTACCCCGTGGGCCGAGCCGTCACGACCCACGGTCGCACTGTCCGACGCACTGGTCGACTTCGGTGCCGGTCGGTTCGGCGAGAAGGCCCTGGTGGCCATCCTCCTCGCCCTCGCGCTGGTGCTCGGGTTGTTCGGTCGGGGCACGTCGGCGTCGACGATCGAACTCGACCTCCGCACGCGCCGTCAGGTGCGGCGCGAGACCATCGTGGTGGCCGGCACCTTCGCCATCGGCACTGCGGTCTCGTTCGTGACGAGCAGTGCCTTCGCCTCGCGGTACGCCGCGATCGTCTTCATCCTGGTCATGGTGGTGGTCGCCGCCGGTCTGACCCGCTTCACCGGTCGGTGGGTCAGGTTCGGAGCCGTCGCCGTCATGGTCGCCGCGCTGTCGGTCGGTGCGGTCATGAACATCACCTATGACCGTTCGCAGTCCCGGGTGATCGGTCCCGCCATCGCCGCCGGCATCGGCGCAGGTGATGTGGTCGTCGCGTGTCCGGATCAGTTGGGACCCGGGCTGGACCGGACGCTGCCCGAGGGAGTCAGGATCGTCACCTACCCCGATGCCGGTGACGGACGTTTCGTGAACTGGGTCGACTACGCCCAGCGCAATGCCGCCTCCGATCCCGGAGCCTTCGCCGCCGACGTCCTGGCCCAGGCCGGACCCGAGGGGACGATCTGGTTGGTGTGGAGCGTGTCCTACCGCACATTGGAGGCCAAGTGCGCCGAACTGAACGCCGCCCTCTCGGCGGTTCGGCCCCCGGTGATGCTCATCGCCGAGAACGGTGACCAGTGGTTCGAGCACGCCTCACTCACCCGCTTCGCCCCGCCGACGTGAGCCGACGCTCCGGGGCGGGTCGCGGCCTGGTCGACGATCTGCGCGCCGTGGCCCTGCCGTGGCTCACCGCTCGGGCGCTGGTCGTCGTGGGCTACTGCGCGGCCTTCGCCATCTCCGATCGGTTGACGCCGGGCGCCCGTCCCGGTCAGTTGACCGAGGGACTCATCGCCTGGGACGGCACGTGGTACCGGGAGATCGCCATCCGCGGCTACCTGGCCCTGCCCGACGAGGCCCTCCGGTTCTTCCCGCTCTTCCCGCTGTCCGGCCGGGGTCTGTCGCTGCTCACCTTCGGGCGCGAGGACGCGGCGCTGATCCTGCTGGCCAACGTGGCCTCGGTGTTCATGCTGGTGATGGTTCGTCGGCTGGTGCGGCTCGAGCGCGGTTCGGTCGAACTGTCCGACCGGGCCGTGTGGATGGTGTGCCTCTTCCCGGGGGCGTTCGTGCTGGCCTGGGGCTACGCCGAGGCGCTGTTCCTCCTGTTGGCGGTGACGGTGTTCTGGGCGATCCGCTCGCGGCGGTGGGGCTGGGCGATCGTCGCCGGACTGTGCGTCGGCGCCACCCGACCGCTGGGCGTGCTGATCGCCCTGCCCGTGGCCATCGAGATGCTGCGGGTGTGGCGGACGGCCCGACCCCACGAACGATCGCTGGCCGTCGGCGCGCTGCTGGCCCCGGTGGCCGGCATCGGCGCCTATCTGGCCTGGGTGGCCGCCAACTTCGGTGACGCGTGGTTGCCCTTCTCGGTGCAGGGACCATTGCGCGGTAGTTCGGACCCCTTCACCAGGCTGTGGCGCGGGCTCGGCGACCTGTTCGGCCCGGAGCGACTGGCGGACGGTCTGCACATCCCGGTGGTGCTCGTGTTCCTCGTGCTGGTGGTCCTGTCGTTCCGATGGTGGCCGGTGTCGTACGGAGCGTTCGCCGCGGTGATGGTGCTGGTGGCGATCTCGGCCGACAACCTCAACTCACTGGAGCGATACGGGCTGAACGCCTTCCCCCTGGCCCTGACCCTGGCCGTCGCCGCCCATCGCCCGTCGGTCGAACGAGTCACGACCACCGTGCTGGCCGGCGCCATGGTGGCCATGTGTGCCATGGCGTGGACGGGCACCTACGTGCCCTGAGCCGATCCTCGGCGAAGGAGCCCCGGCGTGCGATCATCAGGACATGTCCCCCGGAGTGCCCGGTCCCTCGCTGCTGGAACTTCGTTGTCCCCGTTGTGGTGCGCCGTGCTCGACGCGCTTCTACGGGCCCTGTGACGACTGTCGCGACCAGTTGCGCAGTTCGATGGGGACCGAGGCCCGGGCGGTCGAGTCGACCGAGTACGAGCCGAAGATGAACGTGACGCCCAACGCAGTGGCGACGAAGGACTGACCGCGCCGCGCCGCGCCTCAGTCCTCGATGGGGTGTTCGGTGACGACCACCGAGTGCATGACGTCGCCCACGGCGATCCGACCGATGACGTCGAGTCCCGAGATGGTGTGCCCGAACAGGTTGTACTGCTTGGGTAGACCCGGCTGATCGCCGAGGCAGATGAAGAACTGCGAGCCGTTGGTGTTCGGACCGGCATTGGCCATGGCCACGGCTCCGTCGCGGTAGTTGCCCTGCACCGGTTCGTCGGCGAACTTGTAACCCGGTCCGCCACGGCCCGAGCCTTCGGGGCACCCGCCCTGGATCACGAAGCCGGGCACGACCCGGTGGAACGTGAGGCCGTCGTAGTACCCGTCGCGGGCCAGCGACACGAAGTTGTTCACCGTGTTGGGTGCCAGTCGGGGATCGAGGTCCATGACGATCTCACCCTTGTCGGTGGTGATGGTCACCCGGTAGATCGTGTTCTCGTCGATGGTGAATGCGGGAGGGGAGGTCATGTCCTCATCGTGGCACACGTTCCTCCTACGCTCGGTCGGTGGCCCAGTGGACGATGTCGGAGGCGTTGGCGCGACTGACGGCCGACGATCCCGTGCTGGCCGGACTGGTCGGGCGTCACGGGGCCATGCCGCGGCGGCGGGCCGTGCCCGTGGCGGACCGATTCGAGGTGCTGGCGAGGGCGATCGCCCATCAACAGTTGAGTGGCCGGGCGGCCGGGACGATCTGGGGACGTGTGCTCGAGCGCGTGGGCGCGCCGTTCACCCCGGCGCGCGTCCTGTCCACCCCGACCGACGAACTCCGTCGTTGCGGACTGTCGTCCGGGAAGGTGGCCTCCCTCGTCGATCTGGCCCGTCACGAGGCCGACGGGGCACTGGGACTGGCGAGGATGGGGCGTCTCGACGACGACGAGGTCATCGAACGTCTCGTGCGTGTGCGCGGCATCGGACCATGGACCGCGCAGATGTTCCTCATGGGAGCCCTCGACCGCCCCGACGTGTGGCCGGTCACCGACCTCGGCGTGCGTGTCGGCTTCGGGCGGGCGTGGCTGGCGGGGGACACGCCGGCACCCGATCGACTGGCGACGCTGGGCGAGCGGTACCGTCCGTGGAGGTCGGTCGTGGCGTGGTACTGCTGGCGGGCCACGGAAGAGCCCGTGGGCCCGACGCCGGGTCAGAGGTCGACGGCGACGCCCTCGGGGAAGTGACAGGCCACGAAGTGGCCGTCGGCCGGATCACCCACGGCCCGCATGACCGGTTCCACCGTCGTGCACAAGTCCTGCGCCTTGGGGCAGCGTGTGCGGAAGCGGCACCCGCTCGGGGGCGCCACGGGTGAGGGCAGGTCGCCGACGAGACGCTTCGCCGGGTCCGGACGCACGTTCGGATCGGGCACCGGGATCGAGTCGAGGAGCGCATCGGTGTAGGGATGGGCCGGTCGCCGGTAGAGCAGATCGGGAGGACCCACCTCGCAGAGCTTGCCCAGGTACATCACCGCCACGCGGTCACTCACGTTCTTGACGACGGCGAGGTCGTGGGCGATGAACAGCATCGTGAGTCCGTGCTGCTCCTTGAGGTCCTGGAGCAGGTTGAGGATCTGGGCCTGAACCGAGACGTCGAGAGCGGAGACGGGCTCGTCGCAGATCAGCAGCTTGGGCTCGAGCATGAGCGACCGGGCGATGCAGATCCGCTGACACTGTCCACCGGAGAACTCGTGGGGGCGTCGGGGTAGTGCGAGGGTCGGATCGATGCCCACGGACTCGAGCATGGCGTCGACGCGGGCGATCTGCTCGGCGTCGCTCCCGCGCTTCCAGATGCGCAGTGGCTCGCGGACGATGGCTCCGATGCGACGACGCGGGTTCAGCGACGAGATCGGGTCCTGGAAGATCATCTGCATGTTGGTGCGGACTTCGCGGAGGTCGTGACCGGACATCTCGGTGAGCGAGCGACCCTCGAGCACCACGTCGCCCGAATCGGGGCGGGGCATCTGCATGAGCGCTCGGCCGGTGGTCGACTTGCCCGACCCTGATTCGCCCACCAGTCCGAGAGTCTCTCCCGGGAGGATGTCGAGACTGACATCGCTGACGGCGTGCACCTTCAGTCCCGTCGATCCGATCGGGAACTCGACGACGATGTTCGTCGCGCGGATGAGCGACTGCTCAGCAGGACGGAGATGCGCGGTCCCGCTACCGGCCATCGCGCACCCCCGCGGGGATGCCGACCGGGACACCGGCGGCGAGGTTGCGCTCGAGGGCCTCGCGATTGGCGTCGGTCCCCACCGGGAACCAACAACGCCACGAATGGCCGGTCACCGGGTCGGTCTCCAGGGGCGGACGCTCCGCGAGGCACTGGGGCTGCACGTAGCGGCAGCGCGGCGCGAAGTTGCAACCGGGCGGCGGCGACAGCAGGTTCGGCGGTCGACCCGGAATCGCCTCCAGTCGGGTGTGGCTCGGCTGCTCGAGTCGGGGGATCGAGCGGAGCAGCGCCTCGGTGTAGGGCATGCGCACCGAGGCGAACAACTCCGCCGTCGACGCCTTCTCGACGACGTTGCCTCCGTACATGACCATGATCTCGTCGGTGCGACCGGCGACGACGCCGAGGTCGTGGCTCACGAGGATCATCGCCATGTGACGCTCGCGCTGCTGCTGGTCGAGCAGGTCGAGGATCTGGGCCTGCACGGTGACATCGAGAGCGGTGGTCGGTTCGTCGGCGAACAGCACCTTCGGTCCACAGGCGAGGGCGATGGCGATCGTGACCCGCTGCCGCATGCCACCCGAGAGCTGGTGCGGGTACTCGTCGAGTCGGCGGCGCGGCTCGGGGATCCCGACCGAGGCGAGCAGCGCCTCGGCGGTGGCCCGGGCCTCCTCCTTGTCGAGCCCCAGGTGGAACCGCAGCGACTCGGTGATCTGGCGCCCGATGCGAAGGACGGGGTTCAACGAGGTCATCGGGTCCTGGAAGACCATCGACATCTCGGCGCCCCACACGCTGCTCATCTGCTTCTCGTCGTACCCGGCGATGTCGGTGCCCTCGTAGAGCACCTCACCACCGCGGCGCACGTTCCGTGGAGGGAGGAGTCCCATGACGGAACGCGACAGCACGGTCTTGCCCGATCCCGACTCACCCACGACGCCGAGCGTCTGGCCGCGTTCGAGGGTGAAGGAGACGTCGTCGACGGCGCGCACGGTGCCGCGCTCGGTGACGAAAGAGGTCGACAGGTCGCGGACCTCGAGCAGCCTCGACTCGGTCACGCGTCACCGCCCTTGATGTCGGTGTACTCCCTGATCCGGTCACCGGCGAGGTTGAGCGCCAGCACGGTCACGAACAGCACTGCGCTGGGGATGAGGGAGATCCACGGCGCGCCGTTCTCCAGTGCCGGTCGACCGCTCACGATCATGTTCCCCCATGTCGGCTTCGAGGCCGCGTCGATCGACAGGCCCAGGAACGACAACCCGCCTTCGGCCACGATGGCGACGGCCACGGCGATCACCGAGAACGAGATCACCGCGGGGATCACGTTCGGCAGCACGTCGCGCACGATGATGCGGATGTTGCCGGCACCCATGGAACGCGCCGCGGTCACGAACTCGCGCTGCGCATAGACGAGGGTGTTCGCACGCACGAGCCGGGCGAGCGGAGCGATGGCGACCACGCCGAGGGCGATGGAGACGGTGAGCTCGGTCTTGGACTGCGAGAAGGTGACGATGGCCATGGCCAGCAGCAGGGCGGGGAATGACAGCAGCACGTCCATCAGCGTCATCAACACGGTCTCGAAGCCACGTCGCAGGTAACCGGCCACGAGCCCGATGGGCCCGCCGATCACCAGCCCCAGCAGGATGGAGGCGAACCCGACCAACAACGAGGGACGAGCGCCCCAGATCACCCGACTGAAGATGTCCCGGCCGAGGGCGTCGGTCCCGAACCAGAACTGCCCGTTCGGCGCCAGTTTCGGTCGTCCCACGACCTTGGCCGGGTCCTTGATGGGCAGCCAGGGAGCGAGGACGGCCAGCAGCACCACGAACCCGAAG
>VERC01000104.1 GCA_018882825.1 Acidimicrobiia bacterium
CCGTGGGACCCACCCCGCTGCGCGCCCCCGAGGCCGAGGCGTTCGCCGCCGGTGCCATCGACTGGACCGGCGGCCGGGGTGTCGATGCCTCGATCACCGGTCGCTTCGCCGAACTGGTCACCGCGGCGGCCCGACCGATCACCGACCACCGCTCCACCCGCGACTACCGACTGCACGCGGTCGGGGTCATGGCCGGACGGGCTCTGCGGAGGATGTTCCCGTGACCGAATCGATCACCTATTCACTCGACGTGAACGGCGGCGAGCTCGTCGTGGTCGACGGCCACCTCGGTGAGTCGCTGCTCTATGTGTTGCGCGAGCGGCTGGGACTGGCCGGCGCCAAGAACGCGTGTGAGCAGGGCGAGTGCGGTTCGTGCTCGGTGCTGCTCGACGGTGAACTGGTGTGCTCGTGTCTGGTCATGGCCGCCGCCGCCACCGGATGCGCCATCACCACCATCGAGGGGCTGACTCCCGACGGCGCGCTCAGCGACGTGCAACAGGCGTTCATCGACGCCGGTGCCGTGCAGTGCGGGTTCTGCACCCCGGGCCTCATCGTGGCCGTGCACGACATGTTGGAGCGCGACGACTCGACGGTCGAGGTCGAGATCCGTGAACGTCTGGCCGGGAACCTGTGTCGTTGCACCGGCTACGGGCGCATTCTCGAGGCCGTCAACCTGGTGGCCTCTCGACGAGCGGAGGCCACCGATGGCCACTGACACCCGAACCGTCGACCGGACCACGAAGGCCCCCGGCATCGGCGTCTCCGCCTCCCGACCCGACGGTGTACCGAAGGTGATGGGCAAGTTCGCCTTCTCGTCGGACCTGTGGGACGAGGACATGCTGTGGGGCGCCACTCTGCGCTCTCCACACGCGTCGGCCCGCATCATCGGCATCGACATCTCCGCTGCATTGGCCGTGCCCGGTGTGGCCGCCGTGCTCACGGCCGACGATGTGCCCGGGTCCGGCCTGTTCGGACTCGACGAACCCGACCAACCGGTACTGGCCTCGGACGTGGTCCGGTACATGGGCGAACCGGTGGCCCTCGTCGCCGCCGATCATCCCGATACCGCTCGACGGGCCGCCGACCTCATCGTCGTCACCTACGAGACGATGGAACCGTTGGTCGACGCCGCGCTGGCTCCCGATGCGCCGCCCATGCACCCCGATGGGAACGTCGTGCGTCACCTGGTGATCCGCCACGGCGACATCGACGCCGTCGGCGAGGTGCAGGTGGAGGGCACCTACGAGGTCGGTATGCAGGACCAGGCGTTCCTCGGTCCCGAATCGGGTCTGGCCCGACCGGTCGAGGGCGGCGTCGAACTGCTGGTGTCGACCCAGTTCCTGCACAGCGATCACCAGCAGGTGGCCGCCTGTCTCGGTCTCGATCCCGAGCGCGTGCACCTGGTGCTGTCCGGGGTCGGCGGCGCGTTCGGTGGACGCGAGGACGTGAGCCTCCACATCCACCTCTGCATGCTGGCGCTGCACACGGGCCGACCGGTGAAGATGGTGTACTCGCGTTCCGAGTCGTTCTTCGGTCATGTGCATCGTCACCCGGCGCGCATGTGGTACCGACATCACGCCGATCGCGACGGTCGACTGGTGAAGGTGGAGGTGAAGTTGCTGTTCGACGGCGGTGCCTACCGTTCGTCGTCAGCCGCCGTCATCGCCAATGCCGCCTGCTTCGCCGCCGGCCCGTACCGGGTGCCCAACGCACTCGTCGACGGCATCGTGGTGCGCACCAACAACCCGTCCTGCGGCGCCATGCGCGGCTTCGGTGCAGTGCAGACATGCTTCGCCCACGAAGCGCAGATGGACAAATTGGCCGACGCGTTGGGGCTCGACCCCATCGAGGTACGTCTTCGCAACGTCCTGCGCACCGGCGACACCCTGATCACCGGTCAGGTGCTCACCGGCGCCGCTCCCGTCGAGGAGGTGCTGACGTCACTGGCCGCCCTCCCCCTGCCCGACGCGCCGCCCAGCATCGACGATCCCCGGGAACTGCCCGGTGGCACAGGCCGCACCACCGACCATGTCGATGTGCGCCGGGGCGTGGGTTACGCGCTCGGCTTCAAGAACCTCTGCTTCTCCGAGGGCTTCGACGACTACTCCACGGCGCGGGTCCGCGTGGAGGCCGGTGTCGCCACCGTCACCTGCGCCTGTGCCGAGGTCGGTCAGGGCTTCGTGACGCTGGCCCAACAGATCACCCGCGAGGTGCTCGGTGTCGACGAGGTGGTGTTGGCCCCGGCCGACACCCGCATCGGTTCGGCGGGGTCCACCTCGGCCAGTCGTCAGACGTGGATGTCGGGTGGCGCGGTGCAGGCCGCGGCCCGGTCGGTGCGTGACGCCCTGTGCGCGCGCGTGGCCGAGGCCAACGGTCTGGCGCTCGACGAGATCGGATTCGTCGACGGACACGTGCGGTCCCTCGACGGTCGCATCGACCTCTCCATCACCGATCTCACCTCGATCGACGCCGTGGAGGAGGAAGTCGAGTTCCACCACGCACCGACCATGCCCCTCGACGAGAACGGGCAGGGCGACGCCCATCTGTCGTTCTCGTTCTCCGCTCATCGGGCCGTCACCGACGTCGATCCCGAACTGGGTCTGATCCGTCTCGTCGAACTGGCCACCTCCCAGGAAGTCGGACGCATCCTCAACCCGCTGCAACTCACCGGTCAGCTCGAGGGAGGCGCGGCCCAGGGCGTGGGGCTGGCGCTCATGGAGGAGATCGTCGTCGACGACGGACTGGTGCGGAACCCGTCTTTCACCGACTACCTCATCCCCACCATGGCCGACCTGCCGACCCTGCGCATCGCCGCCATCATCGAGGAACCCGAACCGGGCGCACCGTTCGGGGCCAAAGGGGTCGGCGAGTCGCCCACCATCTCCTCGACGCCCGCAGTGGTGGCCGCCGTGCGCGCCGCCACCGGGATCGCCATCGATCGCGTGCCGATCCGGCCCGAGCACATCGCCCTCGACGGGCCCGTGCCCCGATGACCACCGTCGTGCCCCATGCCGTCGACGGCGCCCGTCTGCGAGGGCGACTCGACGAACTGGCTGCGGTGGGCGACACCGGTGACGGCGGCGTGTGCCGTCTGGCGCTGACCGAGGCCGACGGCGCCGGTCGCGATCTCGTGGTCACATGGATGCGCGATCTCGGACTGCGCGTCGACATCGACGGGATCGGCAACGTGATCGGCACGTGGCCGGCCGATGCCACCGGGCCGGCGGTGATGACCGGTTCGCACATCGACACCGTGCGCACCGGAGGCCGGTTCGACGGCAACTACGGCGTGCTGGCCGGACTCGAGGTCATCGAGACGGTGATCGAGTCGGGCTTCGTGCCCGCTCGTCCCCTCGCCGTCGGGTTCTTCACCAACGAGGAGGGCGCTCGTTTCGCGCCCGACATGCTCGGCAGCCTCGTCTACGTCGGCGGTCTTCCCCTGGAGGAGGCACTCGACACGGTGGCCATCGACGGCGCGGTGCTCGGTGACGAACTCGAGCGCATCGGCTACCGCGGACCGCTGCCCTGTCCGGCGTCACCGCCGGCCGCCTTCGTCGAACTGCACGTCGAGCAGGGGCCGATTCTCGAGGCCGAGTGCATCACCATCGGCGCCGTCACCAGTGTGCAAGGGATCCTGTGGTTCGAACTCACCATCGTCGGCCAGTCCAACCACGCCGGCACCACACCGATGCGGTTGCGGCGCGACCCGGCGCTGGCCGCGGCCGAGATCGCGGTGACGGCGCGGTCCATCGCCCGCGACCTGGGCGGCGATCAGGTGGCCACCGTCGGCCGGATCGATCTCCATCCCAACCTCGTGAACGTGATCCCGGCCCGGGCCACCCTCACCGTCGACCTGCGCAACACCGATCCGGTGGAGTTGGCTCGAGCCGAGCGGATGCTGTTCGACGCCGTCGAACGTATCGCCGCCGCCGAGAGCGTGACGATCGAGCACCGCACGCTGGCGCGGTTCGAGCCGGTGGTGTTCGACGAGACCGTGATCGGACTGGTGGTCGACGCCGCCGAACGGCGGAACCTCCCGGTGCGACGCCTGCCCTCGGGGGCCGGTCATGACGCACAGATGCTGGCCCGGGTGTGCCCGTCGGCGATGATCTTCGTGCCCAGCGTGGGTGGTGTGAGCCACAACCCCACCGAGTTCACCGACGCCGACGACCTGCAGGCCGGCGCCGACGTGCTGCTCGACGTGATGCTGCGCCTGGCCGACGGGCCGATCGATCGTCCGACCGATGGCGGAGTCCACCAATGACTCGTCCGCTCACCATCGCCGGGGCCCAACTGGGACCGATCGAACTCGGACATTCGCGCGCCGAGGTGGTGGAACGACTGCTGGTGCTGCTGCGCGACGCGGCCGGTCGCGGCGCCGAACTGGTGGTGTTCCCCGAACTGGCGCTGACCACCTTCTTCCCCCGATGGTGGTTCGAGGACCAGCGCGACATCGACGCCTTCTTCGAACGGTCCATGCCCGGGCCGGACACCGCCCCGCTGTTCGACGAGGCGCGACGTCTCGGCGTCGGCTTCTCGCTGGGCTACGCCGAACTGGCCACCGACGACGACGGCACCGACCGGCACTTCAACACCACGATCCTCGTCGAACGCGACGGATCGGTCGTGACCCGCTACCGCAAGGTGCACCTCCCCGGTCACGAGGAGCACGAGCCGTGGCGCGCCTTCCAGCACCTCGAGCGCGGCTACTTCGAACCCGGCCCCGAGGGGTTCCATGCCCATCGCGCCTTCGGCGGAGTGGTGGGACTGGCCACGTGCAACGACCGCCGCTGGCCCGAGACCTACCGGGTGCTGTCACTGCAGGGCGCCGAACTGGTGCTCATCGGCTACAACACGCCGATCCACTACCCGCCCGATCCGTCCCAGGATCGACTGGCCGGATTCCACAACGAACTGGTCATGGCCGCCGGCGCCTACCAGAACGGCATGTGGGTGGTCGGCGTGGCCAAGGCCGGGGCCGAGGCGGGCTGCGACCTGTTGGGCGAGAGTCGGATCATCGCCCCGTCGGGCGAGACGGTGGCGCTGTCGACCTCCGTGGGTGACGAGGTGATCGTCGCCGAGTGCGACCTCGACCTGTGCGCCAACTACAAGGACACGCTGTTCGACTTCGATCGCTATCGCATGATCGAGCACTACGGCGCCATCACCGCGCAGCGGGGCCCGATTCCGCCGACGAACGACGAGGGAGGTCCACGATGACCACCACCGATGCCCGCACCGAGTTCACCGTCAACGGACGGGCGGTGTCGGTCGAGTCCTCGCATCCGCATCTGCTCTCGGCGCTGCGCGACGGCCTCGACGTCACGTCCCCCAAGGACGGGTGTTCACCCTCCGGTCAGTGCGGATGCTGCACCGTGCTGCTCGATGGCAAGGCGATCGTGGCCTGTCAGGTGTCACTGGAGAAGGTGGCTGGTCGCGAGGTCGTCACCCTCGAGGGCATCGACGAGGCTGAGCGAGCACGCTACGCCGACGCCTTCTCCGCCCATGGCGCCCTGCAGTGCGGCTTCTGCACCCCGGGTGTGGTGGTGCGGGTGAAGTCGCTCATCGACCGCAAGGGCGACTCGCTCACCCGCGACGACGCCGCCCGGTTCCTGGGCGCCAACCTGTGCCGCTGCACCGGCTACGTCAAGATCCTCGATGCCGTCGAGGATCTCGTGCGTTCCACGCCCGTCGAGGTGCGTCGACCCGGAGGTGTGGGCAGCGCGGGCCACCGCTACGAGGCGAGCGCACTTGCCCTCGGTGACCGCGGCTACATCGACGACATCCGCGTCGACGCGATGCTGCACGCCGCACTGGTGCTCACCGACCATGCCCGAGCCGAGATCCTCGCCATCGATCCGTCGGCCGCTCTCGCCGCTCCCGGGGTCGAGGCCGTGTTCACCGCGGCCGACATCCCCGGCGACCTGCGCGTCGGACTCATCGACAAGGACTGGCCGGTGATGATCCCGGTCGGTGGCCGCACGTCGTACGTGGGTGACGTCCTCGCCGTGGTGGTGGCATCGTCCCGCCGCGAGGCCCGGGCGGCGGCCGGACTGGTGCGCGTCGACTACGAGGTGCTGCGACCGATCGTCGACCCGATGGCCGCCATCGACGATCCCGAGATCGCCCTGTGGGGCAGCGACACCAACGTGCTGTCGGTGTCGCACTACGAACGCGGCGACATCGATGCCGCGCTGGCCGCCGCCACCCATGTCGTCGACGAGGTGTTCGAGACCCAACGCATCGAGCACGCGTTCCTCGAACCCGAATCCACCCTCGCCGTGCGTCGGCCCGACGGCGGACTGCACGTGTACTCCGGCGGTCAGGGCGTGTGGGACGACCGCAACCAGATCGCGGCGATGCTCGGCGTCGGCACCGAACGCGTGAGCGTCGAGTTGGTCAGCAACGGTGGCGCCTTCGGCGGCAAGGAGGACATGTCGAACCAGGCGCATGCCGCGCTGGCCAGCTGGTTGCTCGATCGACCGGTCAAGTGCACGTTGTCGCGCGAGGAGTCGTTGCTCATCCACGCCAAGCGTCACCCCATCCGCATGCACTACCGGGTCGGGTGTGACGCCGAGGGACGCCTCACCGCGCTGCGGGCCCGCATGGTCGGCGACTCCGGCCCCTACGCGTCGGTCGGGGCCAAGGTGCTCGAACGCGCCGCCGGTCATGCATGTGGTCCGTACTCGATACCGGTGGTCGACGTGGAGTCGATCGCCGTCCGCACCAACAATCCGGTGTGCGGCGCGTTCCGTGGCTTCGGCGCCAATCAGGCCCAGTTCGCCATGGAAGGCGTGATGGACCGACTGGCCGAGGCCGTCGGGATCTCCGGTTGGGAGATCCGGTCGCGCAACGTGATCCACCCGGGTTCCATCTGGGGTCCGGGCCAGATCATGGACGACGGATGTCTGGGCGCCGATGCCTGTCTCGAGGCCGTACGTCCCCACTACGACGAGGCCCGCGCTGCGGGCAAGGCCATCGGTCTCGGACTCGGCATCAAGAACTCTGGACTCGGCAACGGCGCCGTCGAGGTGTCGAAGGCCGTGGTGCGGTTCGAACCCGATGGCACCATCGAGGTCCGTCATTGCTGGACGGAGATGGGCCAGGGCATCCACACCGTGGCCCTGCAGGTGGCGGTGGAGGAGCTGGGCGTCGAACCCGAACGCATCCGCGTGCTGGTCGACACGTCACGCGAACTGGGCACCGGCCAGACCACCGGCAGTCGCGGCACGCTCATGGGTGCCGGCGCGGTGGCCGATGCCTGCCGCAACGCCATCGCCGCCGGTTGCACCGTGGGCGTCGATCATCACGGCGAGTACCGCGTCGACTGGACCAACTCCATGAAGGAGGGCCTGGCCAACCCGGTCGTGCACTCGGCCTTCGGCTACGCCGCCCAACTCGTGATCGCCGATCGCGACACCGGCCGGATCGAACGGGTGATTGCCGCCCACGACGTCGGTCGAGCAGTGAACCCACAGTTGTGCGAAGGCCAGATCGAGGGCGCCGTCCACATGGGGCTCGGGTATGCGCTGAGCGAGGACTTCCCCGCCGACGACACCGGTCGGCCCATTCCCACCACCCTCAAGGGGCTGGGCATCATCCGCCCCAAGGACATGCCCGAGGTCGAGACCATCCTCGTCGAGTGCCCGCAGCCCAACGCGCCCTTCGGCGTCAAGGGTGTCGGCGAGATCGGACTCGTGCCCACCGCCGGGGCCGTCGCCGCCTGTCTCCACGAGATCGACGGTGGCTGGCGCACCCGCCTGCCGATGGGCACGTCGACCGTCGGTGCCGACGAGTGACCTCGTCGTCGCACCTCGGGACCTCGCACGGTCTGGTCTGCGCCCACCACCATCTCTATTCGACGCTGGCGCGCGGCATGCCGGCCCCACCGCGCACGCCGACCGACTTCCGCTCGATACTCGAACAGGTGTGGTGGCGACTCGACGTCGCCCTCGACGCCGAGATGATCCGCTGGTCGGCCATGCTCGGCGCGCTCGAGGCCCTCGAATCGGGTTGCACCGCCATCATCGACCATCACGAGTCACCCGGCT
>VERC01000105.1 GCA_018882825.1 Acidimicrobiia bacterium
AGGCCACATCGGCCGAGGGTCCGCCGAGTCGTCGGACGACCCGATCGAGTCCGGCCCGCAGTGGCGCGGGACCGGCCGGTCGCTCGTCGGGCAGTGGTTCCCAGGGCATGGACCGAGCCTAGGGACGCCGTGTGACGGTCATGGTCGGGACACCGAGCGTCCGGCCACCTGCAGCACAAGTTCGGGTCGGGCCCCCGGAGGCAGGCCGGCAGCGCTGGTCAGCACCGTCTGACCAGCGGGGAGATGGCGCAAGAGCGCGGCGCTGCGGTCGTCGTCGAGCTCCGAGAACACGTCGTCGAGCACGAGGATCGGCGGCGACCCGGTGGCCGCAGTGACCACATGATGGGAGGCCAGGCGCAGGGCCAGGGCCAACGAGCGCTGCTCGCCCTGGGAGGCGTGAGTGCGCGACGGCAGTCCGTCGAGGGCGAGCAGCAGTTCGTCGCGATGGGGGCCCACCAAGGAGACACCCCGCCGGATCTCGTCGCGTCGCACGGCGGCCAGGGCGGCGGCGAGTCCCTGCTCCCGCCACGGTGCCTCGTAGCGGGCCACGACCTCGACGTCGCGCCCGGCGACCTCCTCGTAGGTGGACGAGAGCACGGGACCGAGTTCGTCGACGAGTCGGGCCCGCTCGGTGGCCAGCCGTTCGGCGACGTCGACGAACTTGGCGTCCCAGACCGTCAGCGTCGATTCGATCTCCGGAGTCAGTCGACCACCCGACTGCTTGAGCAGGGTGTTGCGTTGCCGCAGGATCCGGTCGAGATCGGAGCGGAGTGGATCGAGGGACGGCCGACGGGAGACGAGGACGTCGTCGAGGTAGTCACGCCGTCCGGCCGGACCGCCCTTCACCAGTTCGAGATCGTCAGGGGCGAAGACGATGACACGGAGGGCACCGAGGAGGTCGCGAGCACGGGCCAACCGCTGTCGGTTGACGAGCACCCGGCCGCGACCGGTGGGTCGCAGTTCGGCCTCGATGAGCAACGCCCGTCCCTCCCGCTCACCTTCGGCGCGCAGGATGGCGAGATCGGCTCCGGCCCGGACGAGTGCCTCGTTCGGTGCGCCCCGGAACGAGGTGAGGGTGGCGAGGTAGGCGATGGCCTCGACCAGATTCGTCTTGCCCTCGCCGTTGGCGCCCAGCAGCGCCGTCAGCCCCGGAGCGAACTCGATCTCGGCCGCGGCATACGACCGGAAGTCGGTGAGCCAGAGCCGATCGAGCCGCACGTCAGTTGCGGATCGGCATCAACAGGTAGAGGAAGTCATCGGCCCCGACACCCCGGATGAGGACCGGGCTGTTCGGACGGGCGATCTCGATGGTCACCTCGTCGGCGGGAGCCGATTCGATCCCGGCCCGGAGGTACTCGGCGTTGAAGGCGATCTCCAGGGTCTCACCATCGTGACGGGCCTCCACCACCTCGTCGGCCTTGCCCACGTCGAAGCTCTCGGCCACCAGTTCCACCGCATCGGCGGCGATGACCAGACGGACCTTCTTCGAGTCCTTGACGTCCTTGGACAACAGACCGACCCGTCTCAGCGCGTCGAGGAACGACTCCTTCTCGAGCGTCAGCCGATTCGGATGCGAGTCCGGGGTCTTGGGCAGGAGGTTCTCGTAGTCGGGGAACTTCCCGTCGAGCAGCTGGCTGATCAGTCGAACCCCGTCGACCTCGAAAGCCACGTTGTGTTCGCCGACGCGGACGGTGACGGTCTCGGCCGAGCTGGAGAGGCGAACGAGTTCCTTGAGGGCGGTGGCGGGAACGATCACCTTGCGATCACCGGACAGCAACGAGGTGCCGGCCAGATCGCGGATGGCCAGCCGGTAGGTGTCGGTGGCCACCAGACGGATCCCGTCGCCGTGGGCAGCCAGCGACACGCCCGTGAGTTCGGACTTGCGCGAGTCGTCGACGCTGGCCGCCGGTACGACTTGAGCGATGGCATCGCGCAGCAGGGCTGCATCGAGGGTGACCGCGTCACCCTGTGGTTCGGCGATCACCGGGTACTCGGTGGCGATGGTCTTGACCGCGAACTTCGAGCGGCTCGATCCGATCCGCACCTCGTTGTCGTCGGCCTCGATGGTGACGGCCCCTTCGGGGAGACTGCGGACGATGTCCCCGAACAGGGTCGAGGGCACCAGGCAGCGGCCGTCACGCGAACCGGACACCTCGACCGAGGCGATCACGGTCAGGTATCCGTCCGATCCGGTGACCGTCAGACGATCACCGGTCAGTCGCAGATCGAGACCGGTGAGGGCCAGATAGCCGGAGCTGCGCGGGGTCACGCCGCGACGAGCCGCTCCGACGATCTCGACCAGAGGATCCCGTTCACACCGGAATTTCATCGCCGCGCACCTTCCCGTCCGTCACCGGACCATTGCTGTTCAAGAAGAGAGAGATCTTGGTAGTGGTAGTGATAAGGGCTGTGGATTGTGGAGAACCGGGTGTTCTCCCAGTTGGCGGCAGGTTTCGATCTCCGGCTGTTGTCCACAGTGCTCCACAGTCCGATGTGGGTGAACACACGCGCGGTGGATCATCGGACCCATGTCCACCGACAATGCAGTGGGTCGCGCGGCCCGGTCCACCGGGTTGTCCACCGCGCGTCCGTACGACGTTGCGCACAGGTGTTCGTTCGAGGGTGGTCGATGTGGTCATCACCCGTTGCGCAGACGTTGGGTCAGTTCGGTCACCTGGTCGTAGATCTGACGTCGCTCCTTCATCAGCGTGCCGATCTTGTCGACTGCATGGATGACCGTCGTGTGGTCACGGCCGCCGAACTCCCGAGCGATCGCCGGATAGCTCAGATCGGTGAGTTCGCGCATCACGTACATCCCGATCTGACGGGCGGTGACCAGTGGACGTCGGCGACTCTGTCCGCGGATCTCGTCCACCGTGAAGTCGAACATGGCAGCCGTGAGCTCCAGGATCAGGGCCGGCGTGATGGGTCGGGGTTGGTTGTCGCCGAGGATGTCGCCCAGGACGCCCTCGGCCAGTTCCACGGTCAGTGGGTTCCCGGTCAGGCTGGCGAAGGCGCACACGCGGATGAGCGCGCCCTCGAGCTCGCGGATGTTGTTGGTGATGTTGGAGGCGATGAACTCGAGGACGTCCGAGGACGGATTGATCGGCTCCCGCTCCGACTTCTTGCGGAGGATGGCCAGTCGTGTCTCGAGTTCGGGCGGGTTGATCTCGGTGATCAGTCCCATCTTGAACCGGCTGCGGAGCCGGTCCTCGAGGGTGGAGATGGCATCGGGCGGACGATCGGAGGAGAGCACGATCTGGCGGTTGGCCTGGTAGAGCGATTCGAAGGTGTGGAACAACTCCTCCTGAAGGCCCTCCTTGCCCTCGATGAACTGGATGTCGTCGAGCAGGAGGACGTCGACCTCGCGGTAACGCTTCTTGAAGTCGGCCATGGTCGCCTGACGGATCGCGTCCACGTACTGGTTGAGGAACTGTTCGGTGGAGACGTACCGGACCTGGAAGCCGGGGTAGATCTCGCGGACGAAGTTGGCGATGGCCTGGAGGAGGTGGGTCTTGCCCAGTCCGGCGTCGCCGTAGATGAACAGCGGGTTGTAGGCCCGGGCCGGGGTCTCGGCCACGCTCAGAGCCGCGGCATGGGCGAATCGATTCGACGTACCGGTGACGAAGGCCTCGAAGGTGTAGCGGGGGTTGACCGGCAGCCCCACTGCGGCATCCACCGTGGCGCCCAGTCCGGTCCCCAGCGGCGTCGGCGTGGTGAGGAGTTCCTCGGGGGTGTCGGGAATGTCCCGGGAGAGGTCCATCGTCGGATCACCCATGGCCCCGAGGGGACTGGCGTCGGCGGTGCGGACCTCGAGTCGGAGGGTGAAGCCCGGAGCGCCGATGTCACTCAGGGCGCCGGCCACCAGGGTGAGGTACCGACCCTCGATCCGCTCCTTGACCACGATGGAGGGGACGGCCAGCAGCAGGTTGGAGTCGTCGAGACCCACCGGGGTCACCATGGAGAACGTGGTGTGCCAGACGGCGTCCGACACCTGTTCCCTCAGGGCCAGCGCACAGGCTGTCCACAGTTGCTCTGCCTGTTCGACCTGCACTGAGACCCCCGACCGCGGGCACGGTTCCACAATGACGTCCACACCTGTGGATAACCCTGACCGATCCTCTCGGAGGGGTACCGGCCCCGATCACTCCACCAGTGCCCGTCCGGGTCGAGCCCTGTGGACGGGCGCGGGACCGTAGCACGGTGGTCGTGTTGCCGCATCCGGCGTCCACCCTCTACCGTGGCCCTTCGCACCGGTGCCCCGTCCGCGTCCGTTCGACGCTCGGGACCCGCATCGGCCGAGTCCTGTTCCCTCGAAGGACGTCGTCCCGGCAGTAGTTCCTGCCCGGTTCGGCGTGGAGGCCCCCGTGAAGCGCACATTCCAGCCCAACAACCGGCGCCGGGCCAAGAAGCACGGCTTCCGGGCCCGCATGTCCACCCGCGCCGGTCGCAACGTCCTGCGGTCGCGCCGCCTCAAGGGCCGTCGACGTCTGTCGGCCTGATCTGGCGCATCCGTGATCGCCGCACCTTCCAGGAGCTGCGGCGTCATGGTCGTCGGGTCCGTTGTGGTGTCGTGTCGATGACCGTGCTCCTCCCCTCCCCTGCTGCCTCCGAGCCCCCGCGGCTTGCTTTCGCCGTGCCCCGGTCGGTGGGCCCGGCGGTGGTGCGCAATCGGCTCCGGCGCCGGGTTCGGGCCCATCTGAGTGGGGTGCGGGGCTCGAATCCGGAGCGATTCCCGTCGGGCGCCTGGTTGGTGGCCCTCTCGCCGGCCGCGGCCACGATGGCTGCCGCCGACCTGTTGGCCGACGTCGATCGGTGTCTGGAACGGTGCACCACTGGAGTCGGTCGGTGACCGCCCTTCACGATCACGGGCGACATCCGGGTAACGGGTCCTGTGGATCGGACCTTCAGGTCCGGGGTCCGGCTCGCCTGGCGGTACGCATGGTCCGGGCCTATCAGTGGGTCTTCGCCGGACGGGTCTCCCCGTGTCGGTACGTGCCCTCGTGTTCGTCCTATGCCGTGGAGGCCTTCGAGGTCCACGGGTTCGGTCGGGGCGGTTGGCTGGCCCTCCGGCGTCTGGGACGCTGTCATCCCTGGGGTCAGTCCGGATGGGACCCCGTCCCCGAGCGGAAGGTCGGAAAGTAAGTGGAAGCGTTCTTCAAGGCGTTCGCGACGGTGCTCGCCTTCTTCTACGACATCACGGGCAACTACGCGTTGGCCATCGTCCTGCTCACCCTGGTGGTGATGATCGTGGTCACTCCGCTCACCCTGAAGGGCACGCGGTCGATGATGGTCATGCAGCAACTCCAGCCGGAGATGCGCAAGATCCAGACCCGCTACAAGGACGACCGCCAGAAGCTCAACGAGGAACTGCTCAAGTTCTACAAGGAGAACAACATCAACCCCCTCGGGGGCTGTCTGCCCCTGCTGGTGCAGATGCCGGTGTTCCTGGTCCTTTACCAGGTACTGCACGGCCTGACCCGCAGGGTCAGTGACCTCGGTGGGGCCATCGGGTGGGCGTCGCAGCAGTTCTCCCAGGCGCTCGACCTGACCAAGGTTCCCTCGTTCGAACGCGTGTTCGATCCGGCGTGGATCAGCCCGAGCTCGAAGATGTACGAGAACCTGTCGACATCGACCCAGATGAAGGCGTTCGGGCTGGATCTCTCGGAGAGTGCGAGCAAGGCCCTTCAGCAGGGCATCCTGCACGCACTTCCCTTCCTGGTGCTCATCGCCATCGTGGCCGTGACCGGGTTCGTGCAGCAGCGTCAGATCCAGGGTCGTAGCACGGGCGCCCAGATGAACAGCCAGCAGCAGATGATCATGAAGATCATGCCCTTCTTCCTGCCGGTGATCTCGTTCGGATTGCCCTCGGGTCTGGTCATCTACTTCGCCGTGTCCAACCTGTACCGCATCGGTCAGCAGGCCTTCATCTCCAAGAGCATCTACGGCGTCTCGGCCGCCGACGGCACCAAGTCGTGGAAGCACCTGTTCGGTTTCGGACTGCAGCCGGCGGCGTCGGGTTCGTCGAAGGGGGCCCGCAAGAGCGGTTCCAAGGATCGGTCCAAGGCCATCGCCGCCCGGTCGCGCCCGGCGAAGACGACCTCGGGCAGGGCGGGAGCGACCAAGGGCGGGAGCAAGTCCAAGCCGGTGCAGGCCGGCGCCGGGGCGAAGACCAAGGGATCATCGAGGACCTCGGGGCGGACCGATTCCTCCACGGGCGGCCGTACTGCGCCGTCCTCCACCAACGCGCAGGATGCGAAGCCGAGTTCGGGAGGATCGTCATCCGACGCCTCTTCCGATGCGCCGCCGTTGCAGCCCCGCGCCCGCAAGAAGAAGAGGTAGTTCCCCATGGAGTGGGTCGAGTTCACCGGCCCCACCATCGAAGCGGCCAAGGACGCCGCCCTCGATCGGCTGGGTGTCGACATGGAAGATGCGGAGTTCGAGATCCTGGAGGAGCCCAGCAAGGGGCTCTTCGGGCGATCGAAGGGTCAGGCCCGGGTTCGGGCCCGGATCCGCCCGACGGCACCTCGGCCCAAGTTGGACCGACGCGATCGTCGTCCCAAGCGATCGGGAGGGCGGTCCAAGGGAGGCCAGCGGTCGACCGAGTCCGCCGCCGCGGCGCCGGCCGCGGCTCCCCGAGAGGAGTCCGAGTCCTCCTCGGGTTCGTCACGCGGTCGCCGTGAGGGTGGTCGAAGGACCGATCGACCGGCGGCCGGGGAGAAGAGTCGTCAGACCGCTGCGGCGGCCGAGCAGAAAGAGGTACCAGCCATGACCGAGACCGTGGATGTGGATCTGGTCGAGCACACCCGTATCGTCACCGAGTTCCTGGATGGACTGGTGGACGCCTTCGAACTCGAGGGCCGGGTGCAGATGACCGAGATCGACGAGGAGACCAACGAGGTCCACATCGAAGGTCGTGATCTGGGCGTGCTGGTGGGACCGAGGGGTGCGACCCTCGCCGCCATCCAGGAACTCTCCCGTACCGTCGTGCACCGCAAGGTGTCGGGGACGGCGGCCGGTCGAGTGCGCCTCGATGTGGCCGGGTACCGGGCCCGTCGTCGTGAGGCCCTGGAGCGATTCACCCTCGAACTGGCCGAGGAGGTCCGGACCTCGGGAGTGGCCAAGGCCCTCGAACCCATGGGATCGGCAGACCGCAAGGTGGTGCACGACACGGTCAACGACCTCGATGGCGTGGCCACGGTGTCGGAGGGCGAGGAGCCTCGTCGTCGGGTGGTCATCGTTCCCGCCTGACTCTCGGAGCGAATGTCGTGCGAGGGCCCCGCGTGAGCGGGGCCCTCGTCGTTCACGTCCACTCGTCGATCGCGGGCAGGATGGGGTATGGCCCATGTCCACTCTCCTGTTTTGCTCGGTGTTCTCGAGCGGGCTCGCCGCCTCGGTGTGCTCGGTCCCGGGCCGGTTGACGACCACGTCACCCATGCCGAGCGGTTCGTCACGGCACTCGCCGACCTGTCGCCGGACTCATTGGTGGTCGATCTCGGCTCTGGGGCGGGGATCCCGGGACTGGTGGTGGCCGAGGCTCGGCCCGACCTGCGCGTGACCCTCCTCGAGTCGCTCGAGCGCCGGGCTGCGCTCCTGGCCGAGGGAATCGCCGAACTGGGATGGGCGACCCGTGTGAGCGTCCTGCATGATCGGGCCGAGGATGTGGGGCGCGACCCTGACTGGCGGGGTCGGGTCGACGCCGTCACCGCCCGGTCCTTCGGTCCGCCGGCGACCACGGCCGAGTGCGCCGCACCGCTCCTGCGTATCGGAGGCCTGCTGGTGGTCAGCGAGCCCCCCGGTGGATCGAGTCGGTGGCCGGCGGAGGGCCTGACCGCCCTCGGCATGGTGGTGGCGGGTGCCGTCGGTGGCGTGCAGGTGCTCCGGCAGGCCGAGGCGTGCCCCGACGACTTCCCCCGCCGGGTTGGCCTCCCCGCCAAACGCCCACTCTTCTGAGGGGCGGTGTTCCACGTGGAACGCCCGCGGCAGCCGGTTCGCCGAGATGGTTCCACGTGGAACATCAGGGACCCGGTCGGGGGCGAC
>VERC01000106.1 GCA_018882825.1 Acidimicrobiia bacterium
GTGAGTGGGTGGTGGTGAACTTCTTCGCCACCTGGTGCACGCCGTGTCACCTGGAGGACCCGCAGATCGGCCAGTTCGTGGAGTCGCATCGCAACGATCCGGTGGCGGTGATCAGCGTCGCGTTCTCCGATGACGCGCAGTCGATCCGCGAGTACTGGACGTCCGAACGCAATTCGTGGCCGGTGATCCCTGCCGACACCGGTCCCATCGCGCTCGACTACGGCGTGACCAAGGTGCCCGAGTCCTATGTCGTGGCCCCCAGTGGCCTCGTGGTCGCCGGCTTCTACGGCGGGGTGACGGGGGCCGTGCTGGATCAGGTGATCGCCGACAACGGGGGACTGTCGGCGGCGGCCGGGGTGGCCCGGTGAGCGGAGGCGCCCTCGCGGCCGGCTCGCCCGTGCGTCGCTGGGGTCCGTGGATCGCCATGGCAGTGGTGGCCGTGGCCGTGCTGTCGGTGGCCACCTTCGGTTCCCGCAGTGCACCGACGGCCCAGGACCGCGTGACGTCGCTGTCACGGACCGTGAAGTGCCCCGTGTGCTCGGGTGAGTCGGTGGCCGAGTCGAACGCGCCGGCCTCGCAGGAGATCCGTCGTCAGATCGCCGAACAGATCCAGAAGGGTCAGACCGACGACGAGATCCGTCAGTACTACGTCGCCCGCTATGGCGAGGCGATCCTGCTCACGCCGCCGGCCACGGGTGTCAGCGCGTTGGTGTGGATCCTGCCGGTGGTGGCGCTGGCCATCGGCGGCGCAGTGCTGGTCATCGTCTTCCGACGCTGGAGCAGCGCGCCGGAGCAGCACGCCACCGATGCCGATCGGGCGCTGGTCGAAGCGGCGCGGCACAGCGGTGACGGCATCGGGGTCGAACTGTGACGACGACGGGTGGAGGGGGCACCGCCGCGCGCCGCGCCGCGCGCCAACGGACGCAGTCCGGGCGCGCCTCCAGAGCGACACCACCCTCCGAGCCGTCGGTTTCGGGCTCCCGCGCGCGTCGGATCGTCGATCCCGACCGTCTGGCTGCGCTGGAGGAGGAACGCGACTTCCTGCTGCGGTCGTTGGCCGATCTCGAGCGTGAGCACGCGGCCGGGGATGTCGATGACGAGGACTACGTCGCGTTGACCGACGACTACACCGCCCGCGCCGCCGCCGTCCTGCGCGCCATCGACGATCGGGAACGGTTGGTGCAGTCGTCACGGCCGCGCCGCGACTGGCGGCGCACCGCGGTGGCGCTGGTGACCGTCGGTGTGCTGGCCACCGGCGCCGGCTGGTTCGTGTTCCGAGACTCGGGCGCCCGTGCTCCCGGTCAGGGTCTCACCGGTGACGTGCGTCAGGACAGCGCCAACCTCATCCTCCAGGCCCAGGGTCTGACCGGTCAGGCCCAGGCGGCCCTGCAGGCGGGGGATCCGGACAAGGCGGTCAGGTCGTTCCAGTCGGCGATCGAGACGTACTCGCGGGCCCTCGAACTCTCCCCGGGCAACGTGGAGGCGATCACCTACCGGGCCTGGGTGCTGCACACCGTGGCCATCAACAGTGAGGCGGCCGTGGCGGCCGAGCTCGACCAGCAGGCCCGGCGCGGACTGGACGAGGCGATCGCCGTCGATCCGACCTACAGCGATGCCCGGGTGTTCCGCGCCATCCTCGGTCGCAATGCCGGTCAGTGGGCGGCGGCACAGGCCGATCTCGACGCCGTCGACATGACGACCATCCCGCCGTTCATGACCTCCATGGTCAACTCGGTGCGGGCCGACGTGGCGGCGCGGCGAACGGGCTGATCGATCAGCGACGATCGATGGGGGGCACGTAGCGACCCCGGCTCGGTCGACCGTCGGCGAACTCGACGATCCACATCGATCCCTTCTGCACGACGAGCGGGCCGTCGGTCTCCATCCCGCTGACGACCAGTCGGCGCAGCAGTGCCGGGAGCACGTCGCCGTGGCTGCAGGCCACGCCGTCGACGGCGTCGAGCTCTCGCAGCATCGCATGGGCGGCATCTCCGTCCATGCCCTCGGCGAAGGCTTCGTTCGGCTCCACGGCGAGACCGCGTGACGCGGCCAGGGGTTCGACGCTCTGGATGCAGCGCACGTAGGGGCTGGAGACGATGCGTCCGACGGCGACGCCGGCCAGATCCGCGACCAACGCGTCGGCCTGGGTCCGTCCCCGGTCCGACAGCGGACGCTCACTGTCATCACCGATCCAGTCCGATCGCTTGCCGGCGTGAGCATGACGGACGAGGTGCACGGCCATCGTCCGAACGTAGCCAACGCAGGCGGACCCCCGGACAACGGGAGGTGACCGTCAACCGTCCGGTGTCGGCCTCACGCTCCCAACGCGCGGAGTCCGGCCACGACCTCGGGCAGGACCCGGCACACGGCGTCGATGTCGTCGGGGGTGGTCGACCAACCGACCGACAGGCGCAGCGAACGGTGGGCGTCCACACCCATGGCCTCGAGCACCGGTGACGGCTCGAGGTCCTCCGATGCGCACGAACTGCCCGAGTGCACGGCGATACCCCGTTGATCGAGGCCGAGCACGACGCCCTGGGGCTCCACGCCGTCGACCGACAGACAGAGCAGGTGGGGGAGTCGATCGCGCGGATCGGCGGCGCCGAGCACCGAGATGCCGTCGATGGCCGTCAGCCGCTGCTCCATCTCGGCGCAGTGTCGGCGCGAGAGTGCGCTCTCGGTGTCGAGTCGCTCGGGGGCGAGCGCGTCGAGGGTGGCGCCCAGCGCTGCCAGTCCGGGCACGTCCTCGGTGCCGGCCCGACGGGCCCGTTCCTGCTCGCCGCCCGTCAGCAACGGTTCGAGACGAAGGCCGAGGCGCACGACCAGCACGCCCACGCCGGACGGCCCGCCGAATTCGTGGCTGCCCATCGACACCAGATCGGCATCGAGCGCGCCGATGTCGAGGGGGAGACGCCCGACGGCGTGCGTGGCGTCGACGTGCACCAGCACCCCGCGCCGTCGGCAGGCGTCGACGATCTCGGCCACCGGTTGGCGGGTGCCCACCTCGTGATTGCCGATCTGCACGTGGGCCAGGGCCGTGTCGGGCCGCAACGCCTCGACGAACGCATCGACGTCGAGCCGGCCTGAGCGGTCGACGCCGACCACGCTGACGTGCCCTTGTGCCGTCGTGGCGAACAGTGCGCTCGAACGCCGCACCGTCGAGTGTTCGACCGCGCTGTGCACGACGTGGGGAGTGGCGCCGCCGTCGACGGCCCGACGCACCGCGCCCCAGGTGGCGGTGGCGATCGATTCGGTGGCACCGCTGGTGAACACCACCTCGCGAGGTCGCACGCCGAGGAACGACGCCGTGCGCTCTCGGGCGTCCTCGACGATGGCCCGGGCCACCATCCCCTCGGCATGGATACGGCTCGGATCGGCGATGGTCGTCGTCGTCGATCGCTCGAGAATGTCGACCATCGCGGCTCGGGCCTCGGGGCGCAGCGGCGACGTGGAGGCGTGGTCGAGGTAGTGGCGCGCCATCAGGCTTCGAGTGCGGTCACGCACACGTCGTCGCCCATCGGGCGTGACGACTCGCCGGTGACCGTGGCGTCCCCTCCGTACAACTGGTCGATCATGCCCTTGACCATTCCTCGGTCGACGGCGCACATGACCGGATTGGTGGTGACGGCGTCGCCGAAGGGACAGTGCTCGGAGACGATGCGCAGTTCGTCGTTGCGCTTCTCGGCGTGGGCGGCGAATCCGTGGGCGGTGAGGGCATCGGCCACGGCGTGCATCGCCGAACGCAACGACCGCTGCTGTTCGGCCGAGTCACCGAGGTTGCGGGCCAGCATGCGCCCGTACTCCACGCCGACCTCCTCGGCCATGGCCTCGGCCTCGGCCCGGGGGAGCAGCTCGAGGGCCCGTCCGAGCAGCATCACCAGCACGTCGTCATGACGGACCGGCACGTCGAGCGCATCGCCCTTGGTCGTCGCCGAGTACCGCTTCGACGGGCGACCGGCACCACCGGCCCGGGCCACATCGACCTCGAGGTAGCCGCCGGCCGTCAACTTGTCGAGGTGGTGACGAGCGACGTTGGGATGGAGGTCGAAGTGCGCAGCCACTTCACTGGCGGTCACGCCACCGTCGGAGTCCCGGGCCAGCAGGTAGATGCCCCGCCGCGTCGGATCGCCGAAGGCGGAGGTGATGGCGGTCACCGTCGAGGAGAACTCGGTGGCACTCAGCGGCGTCGCCCGGGTGGGGGACTGCTTCGACACGTCGGTATTCTACCTATCGCCGTAGGGGAAACCCGAGTCCGTCTCGCCCCCATCGCCGCTCGTCCCCCCGCTCCGCAGAGAGGCCACGCCATGTCCATCACCGAGGCCGAGATCATCGAGGCGCTCCGCCCCGTCGAGGATCCCGAACTGCGCCGGAGCATCGTCGATCTGGGGATGGTGCGCGGGATCGCCATCGACGGGTCGGTGGTCGTCGTCCGCATCGCGCTCACCGTCGCCGGCTGCCCCTTGCGCAACGAGATCCAGCGCCGGGTGTCCGAGGCCGTGATCGCCCTCCACTGCATCGACCGGTGCGATCTCGACTTCACCGTGATGACCGACGAGGAGCGTGCCGAGCTCCGTCAGCTCCTGCACGGTGATCCGGCCGCCACCGCCGGCACCCACCAGGGGCATGGCCATGCCGAGGGGCGAGTGATCCCGTTCGCCGATCCGGCCAGTCGCACCCGCGTGTTGTTGATCGCGTCGGGCAAGGGTGGCGTGGGCAAGTCCTCGCTCACCGCCAACCTCTCCATCGCCCTGGCACGTCGCGGTCACCGTGTCGCCGTCATCGACGCCGACGTCTGGGGGTTCTCGATCCCCCGCATGTTGGGTGTCGAACACGATCCGACGATCATCGACGAGATGATCGTGCCCCCGGAGGCCCACGGGGTGCGGTGCATCTCGATGGGGTTCTTCGTCGAGGAGGAGCAGCCGGTCATCTGGCGCGGGCCGATGCTGCACAAGGCCCTCGAGCAGTTCCTCACCGATGTGTTCTGGGACGATCCCGACTTCCTCGTCGTCGACCTGCCGCCCGGCACCGGTGACATCGCATTGTCGCTGGCCCAGTTCCTGCCCCGGGCCGAGATGTACGTCGTCACCACGCCGCAGCCGGCGGCCCAGCGTGTGGCCCAGCGAGTGGCGTTCATGGCGCAACGGGTGAACATCGAGGTGAAGGGCGTCATCGAGAACATGTCATGGTTCACCGGCGATGACGGGACTCGTTACGAGCTGTTCGGTGCCGGCGGTGGTGCCGCTCTCGCCGAACGTCTCGGCGTCCCGCTGGTGGGTCAGGTGCCGCTGGTGCCGGCGCTACGGGAGGGATCCGACGAGGGTCGCCCCGTGGCGGCCGTCGATCCCGACAGTGAGGCCTCGGCCGCCATCGCCGCCGCGGCGGCGATCATCGACGACGAGTTGGCCCCCACCCGTCGGTACAACGCCGGACTGAAGTTGGTCTGAACCGGCCTACGATGCGGCGGGGCCGACGCCCCGTCGACGAGCAGGAGGAACTCCGTGGACGTCCGTATCGGTGTGCAGCACACGCCCAAGGAGATCGACATCGAACTTCCGTCCGGCACCGATCGGGCCGAGGTACGGGCCCGGATCGACGCGGCACTGGCCGACGCCTCGGCCGTGCTGTGGCTCACCGATCGTCATGGTCGTGACATCGCCGTGCCCGCCGCCCGGATCGCCTACGTCGAGTTGGGCTCCGCCGACGGCGAGCGCCGCATCGGCTTCGGCGCCTCCTGATCCGACCATGGCCGGTCCGGCCGAACTGGCCCGCCAGCGCGCTGGTCTCGGTCCGGAACAGGTGGGTCATCTCCAGCGGCTCCTGGCCACCTGGTCACTGCTGGCCGACCTCTGCTTCTCCGACCTGTTGCTGTTCGGCCGGGTCGACACCCCGGCCGAGGACTCGCGGCGGTCCTTCGTGGTGCTGGGTCAGATCCGGCCCACCACCAACCAGACGGCTCACCCCGAGGACTGGGTCGGTCGTGAACTGACCGTCGACGAGCGTCCGCTCGTGGCCGAGTGCTTCGCGTCGAAGGCGATCGTCGACGGGATCGTGGCCTCCGAGGACGACGCCGGTCCGATCGTCGAACAGTGCATCCCGGTCGTGGTGGGTGACGACGTCCTGGCCGTGATGGCCCGAGACGTCACCCGGGCCGCCGGCCGTCAGGACGGTGTCCTCGAGCGGACCTACATCGACGTGTTCAACCGGCTGGCCCGCATGATCGCCGCCGGACGGTTCCCCTTCGTCGCCGACGACGAGCGCGGCTCGGTCACCCCGCGCGTCGGCGATGGCGTGATCGTGCTCGACGCCACCGGTCGCATCCGCTTCACGTCGCCCAATGCCGTGTCCGCGCTCCACCGACTCGGCGTCCACGAGAACGCCCACGCCCGCACGTTCGCGGATCTCGGTCTCGCCGACGGCGTCGTGCGACGGTCCTTCGCCTCGCCCCGCATCGCCACCGAGGAACACACGCGCGGTGGCGACGTCACGGTGCTGTCGAGGGTCATCCCACTGATGCACGGTGACGCTGTCGACGGCGGGCTGGTGCTGCTCCGGGACATCTCCGAACTGCGGCGCCGCGACCAGATGCTGTTGTCGAAGGACGCCACCATCCGCGAGATCCATCACCGGGTCAAGAACAACCTCCAGACGATCTCGGCGCTGCTCCGGTTGCAGGGACGACGTCTTTCCTCCCCCGAGGCGAAGGCGGCGGTCGACGAGTCGGTCCGGCGCATCCGGTCGATCGCACTGGTGCACGAGACGCTGTCTCTGACCGGTGGCGACGACGTGGCCTTCATCGACGTCGTCCGCCCGCTGGTCCGGATGGTGGAGGAGGGGCTCGTCTCACCCGATCGTCCTGTGCGGTTCGAGGTCCTCGGTGACGGCGGCACCCTGTCGTCGGACGTGGTCACGCCGCTGGCCGTGGTCCTCACCGAACTCCTGCAGAACGCCGTCGATCACGCCTTCCCGGTCGATGCATCGGGACGAGCGGTGGGCGACGGCGAACCGGCCCGGGTCATGGTCGAACTGATCGATTCCGGGAAACGTCTGGAGATGACGGTGACCGACGACGGGGTGGGGATCCCACCCGGGTTCGACATCGACACCACAGCCGGACTGGGCCTGTCGATCGTGCGCACGCTGGTCACCTCCGAACTGGGGGGCACCATCGGCTGGTCACTGGGACCGGGTGGCTCGGAGCGACCGGGCACCGAGGTGCGCATCTCCGTTCCCGTGCGTCGCTGACGCGTCAGCGTGCCCCAACGACGACGACCCCCCTCTCGGGGGGTCGCAGCGGTCGATGGGGAGAGGTCGCTCAGGAGGCCTTGCGGCGAGCGGCCAACCATTGGCGGCGCAGCTTGCGCCGCTCCTCCTCGGAGGTACCGCCCCAGATGCCCGAGTCCTGGTTGGTGGTGAGGGCGAACTCGAGGCAGGGCTGCCGGGCCTCACAGGTGGCGCACACGGCCTTGGCGTTCTCGATCTGCTCGATGGCCGGTCCGGTGGTGCCGACCGGGAAGAACAGGTCCGGATCGGTGTCACGACAGGCCGACAGGTCACGCCAGTCGTCGAGAGCGGCGGACAGGGTCATCGATGCGGGCGCGGTCAGGGCCACGGTTCCTCCAGAGGGCGCACGACTGCGCCACGGGTTGGTGCCGGGACACCGGGGCGACCGGCACATCTTCACGAACGTCTGCCTCGCCGGCGGCGCCGGATCGGCATCTGCAGTCCCATGCCACCGCCCGAGTGGTTCGCACCGAGGGCCACCGACCGGTGACCCTCCTCGCAGTCCGAGAGAGTGTGGCTGGGAGGCGAGAAGATGCCGGTGGGTAGTTTGGGTGGCAAGGGGTCCAGGCCGATTCCTCGCCGCGGTCGGGTCGTCGGGCTCGGAACCCGCTCCGGTTGGGCGATCGCGGGAGTGACTGTGACCGATGACACGTCGGGTCGGGACCGTCGACGTCGATCCAATCCGTCCTAGGGTCTGGTCCGTGACCCTCGTCGTCGCCCACAGG
>VERC01000107.1 GCA_018882825.1 Acidimicrobiia bacterium
ATGGGACTCCATCGTCAGTGGTGGGTCCCTGCCGGTCACGATCCCGTCGACGGCGTCTATGTCCGCCAGCCCGCCCGGGCCTCGTGGGACGAGATCGCGGCCTGCTCACAGCGGCACGGAATGGCGATCGTCGCCGAGGACCTGGGGACCGTGCCGCCCGAGGTGCGCGAGGAGATGACCCGACGCCGGGCCTTGGGGATGTTCGTCGCCCAGTCGGAACTCCATCCCCGCAGCGCGTCGCTCGCTCGCCGGCCTGCGGCTCGGAGCGTGGCCTCGTTCGGGACGCACGACATGCCGCCGATCGTCCCGTGGTGGTCCGCACACGGGGACGACACCCGTCCGGTCGAGGCGGCGCGTGACGATCTGCTCGCCCAGTTGGCGGCGAGTGACGCGGCGATCGTGCTCGTCGACGCCGGCGATGTGATGCTCGATCCCGTGCAGGTGAACGTGCCGGGCACGGTCGATGACAGGAACTGGAATCACCGCATGGAGAGGACGCTCGCCGAGGTTCGCGCCGACTCGGCCGTGTCGGCGACACTGGCGCGCATCGAACGATTCCGTCACCTTCCCGATGCGGTCGGTCCGCTCGATCTCCATCTGTTCAACGAGGGCACCCACGGCGATCTCGCCACCCGATTCGGGGCCCGTCCGGTCGACCACGGTGCCGAGGTCGGCTCGGCCGGTCACGTGTTCTCGGTGTGGGCCCCGAACGCCCGGGCCGTGTCGGTGATCGGCGACGCGCCCGGGTGGGACGACGGGCAGCCACTGTCACCACTCGGAGACTCGGGCCTGTGGGCCGGGACCGTCGCCCACTCCCGACCGGGCGAGCGGTACAAGTTCCGTGTCGTCGGTGCCGACGGGTCGGTCGTCGATCGTGCCGACCCACTGGCGCGGGCGGGCGAGGGGTCGCCCGGTCACGCGTCGATCATCGACGAGATCGCCCATGAATGGCAGGACGACGACTGGATGGCCTCACGAGTCGCCCTCCAGGCCCCGGACGCGCCGATGTCGATCTACGAGCTTCACCTCGGTTCGTGGCGTTGGCACGACGATGAGGGTCGGCCGCTGAACTACCGGGAGGTGGCCGAGCCGCTCGCCGAGTATGCGCGGGCGATGGGCTTCACCCACGTCGAGTTCCTCCCGGTCATGGAGCACCCGTTCGCCGGTTCGTGGGGCTATCAGGTCACCGGCTTCTTCCAGCCCACGGCCCGGTTCGGGAGCCCGGACGATCTCCGGCACCTCATCGACGTGCTGCACCGCAATGGAATCGGTGTGTTGCTCGACTGGGTGCCGGCCCATTTCCCGGCCGACCGGTTCGCGCTCGCCGTGTTCGACGGCACCGAGCTCTACGAGCACGCCGATCCCCGCGAGGGTGTGCATCCCGATTGGGGCTCGCTCATCTTCAACTACGGCCGTCTCGAGGTGCGCTCGTTCCTCCTGTCGTCGGCGTGTTGGTGGATCGAGTCGTTCCACGCCGACGGACTGCGGGTCGACGCGGTGGCCTCGATGCTCTACCGCGACTACTCGCGGGCGCCGGGCGAGTGGGTGCCCAATCGCTTCGGTGGACGCGAGAACCTCGAGGCCATCGAGTTCCTGCGGGCGTGCAACGACGAGATCCATCGCCGCTACCCCGGCGTGGTCGTGGCGGCGGAGGAGTCGACGTCATGGGGCGGCGTCACCGCTCCGACCTCGGATGGCGGTCTCGGCTTCGATCTCAAATGGGATCTCGGTTGGATGCACGACACGCTCGGGTTCCTCGCCCGCGACCCGATCCACCGTCGTTGGCATCAGAACGAGCTCACGTTCCGACAGATGTACGCGACCTCGGAGCGTTTCGTCCTCCCTCTCTCGCATGACGAGGTCGTGCACGGAAAGGGTTCACTCCTCGGGAAGATGGCCGGCGACGAGTGGCAGCAGCGCGCCAACCTGCGCCTGCTCATCGGATGGCAGCATGTCCTCCCGGGCAAGAAGCTCCTGTTCATGGGCGGCGAGTTCGGGCAACGCGCCGAGTGGAATCACGATGCACCGCTCGACTGGGGCCTCCTCGACCACCACGCCCATGAGGGTCTCCGTCAGTGGGTGGCCCGGTGCAACGGACTGCACCACGCGCTGCCGGCCCTTCACCAGCTCGATCATGATCCCCGCGGATTCGAGTGGATCTCGTGCGACGACCCCGACTCCGGAGTCCTCGTGGCGTTACGTCGCGGGGTCGACCCGATCGACGACGTCGTCGCCGTGCTCAACTTCACGCCCACCGTCCGCGCGGGGTACCGCATCGGACTTCCCCATCCCGGGCACTGGGACGTCGAGGTGTCGAGTGACGACGTGCAGTTCGGGGGGAGCGGGGTGTCCGTCCCGGCCCGCATCGAAGGAGTGGAGCCCGGCCACCACGATCGTCCGTGGTCGGCGTCGGTGACCGCAGTCCCGCTGGGTGTCGTCCTCTACCGCCGGAGCCGTTGATGGCGGTCTGCGTCCACGCCCACTGCTACCAACCGCCCCGTGAGGACCCGGCCACCGGTGAGGTGCCGGCCGAGGAGACGGCGGCACCGTTCCACGACTGGAACGCCCGCATCACCGAGGAGTGCTATCGACCGCTCGCCGCCGCTCGCATCACCGACGACGGCGCGGCCTCGGAGGAGGTGGTCAACCTCTACGGACTTCTCGACTTCAACGTCGCCCCGACCCTGGGTCTGTGGCTCGACCGCTTCGCCCCTGACGTGGCGGCGGCGATGGCGTCCGGAGATCGCTCCTCGTGCGAGCGATTCGGAGGCCACGGTGGAGCGATCTCCCATCCATGGGTCCATGCGATCCTGCCCCTGACGTCGGTCCGCGATCGCACCACCCTCGTGCGGTGGGGCATCGCCGAGTTCGAACACCGCTTCGGGCGGCGACCCGAGGGCATGTGGCTGCCCGAGACGGCGATCGATGCGGCGACGCTGGAGACCCTCGCCGCGCACGGGATCTCCTTCACCATCGTCGCCCCTCATCAGGTCGCCACCACCGATGGTTCGCCGCGTCCGGTCGACGAGCCGTTGTCGATCCGGCTGGCCTCCGGGAGATCCATCTCGGTGTTCGTCTACGACGGCGCGCTCGCTCACGGCGTCGCCTTCGGCGGTCTGTTGGCCGACGGAGAGCGACTTGCCGCCGAGATCGTCGGCGGAGCCGAGGAGGGCCACGGTCGTCTCCGTTCGTTCGCCACCGATGCCGAGACGTTCGGGCACCATCACGTGTTCGGGGAGATGGGGCTGGCGTGGGCGCTGCGTCGGGTGGAGGCCACGGGTCACGAGGTCGTCCCCTATGCCGCGTGGCTGGCGCGCGTCGGACCCGGTACGCGAGGTGCGGTCGTCGACGGAACCTCGTGGAGTTGCGCGCACGGACTCGAGCGTTGGCGATCGGACTGCGGATGCCGGGCCGGATTCGGGTCCGATCCCGATCAGCACTGGCGGACACCCCTGCGCGAGGCGATCGACTGGACCGTGGAACGGTTCGCCGAGCTCACCGACGAGCACGCGGGTACGTCACTCGTCGATGCGTGGATGGCGCGCGATGCGTGGGTCGACGTGCTGACCGGACGACGGTCGATGGCCGACTGGGTCGACGAGCAGGTCCGCTCGGGTGGCGAGTCCGACCGTGCAGTGGCATGGATGGAGGCGCACCGTCATCTCCTCATGGCGCAGTCGAGTTGCGCGTGGTTCTTCGACGACGCCGACGGCCACGAGACGCGCATCGGGATGCGGTGGGCCCGATCGGCCATCGACCGCCTGCGGGACCTGACCGGGATCGATCTCTCACCGGGGTGGGAGGAGCGGATCGCGCCGATGTGGTCCGGCGAGACGGTCAGTCCTCGTCGGCCCAGCGGATCATCCTGAACTCGGTCCACGACCGCGCTCCCGGGTGGCGCGGCACCACTCGGGCGGCCAGTCCGAGTTCGCCGGTCCGATCGCACATGATCGCGCCCCGGAACACGGCGGTCTCTCCATCATGGCGATCGAACGTCAGCGAGGAGACGCGCGGCTCGACGAGCGAGCCGTCGAGCCGGACCGGTCCGCTCACCATCTGCGCATCCAGATCGGAAGGGTCGAGACCTCCGGTGGTGACGTGGATCTCGACCGACGATTCATGCCCGAGGACGGTGTCGCTCCACGGCCACTCGACATGGGTGATGTGCACGTCGGGCCACGCCTCGGCCAGACGCATTCGGGTGGCCGCCAGTCCGCGGGCGACCACGGCGTCGTCGGCGGTGACGACGGCGACGCGGGCGGCGGCGGGCTCGTAGACCTCGGTGACGTAGTCGCGGACCATGCGCGCTGCGCTCACTTCCGGTACCAGGCCGGCGAGCGAGGCCCGGATCCGCCCGAGCCACGCCCTCGGTAGGCCGTCATCGTCCCGGTCGTAGAAGGCGGGCACGACGTGGCGCTCCAGCAGGTCGAACAGCCAGCGCGACTCGGCGTCATCGCGGCGCTCGGGGTCGTCACCGTCATCGGTGGGGATCGCCCATCCGAGTTCCGGTCGGTACAACTCGTCCCACCATCCGTCGAGGACCGAGCAGTTCAGCGCCCCGTTCATGGCCGCCTTCATCCCGCTGGTCCCGCACGCCTCCATCGGGCGCAGGGGAGTGTTGAGCCACAGATCGACTCCCTGGGTCAGCGCCCGACCCACGTCGATGTCGTAGTTCTCGACGAACACCACTCGGTCGCGCAACTCGGGCGACGAGGCGAACGACGCGACCTGCTGGATGAAGGCCTTCCCGGGTTCGTCGGCCGGATGGGCCTTGCCGGCGAAGACGAACTGCACCGGGAGATCGTCCGACGAGAGCAGCCGCCGGAGACGCTCGGTGTCGCGCAACAGCAGTGTCGCCCGCTTGTAGGTGGCGAATCGACGGGCGAAACCGATCGTCAACACCTCGGGATCGAGCAGGGAGTCGCACCACTTGATCTCGGAGTCGCGGTCGCCCCGACCGATCGCCGAGCGACGCGTACGTTCCCGGACGAACTCGACGAGATGGGCACGATTGGCGTTCCGGATCGACCACAGCGCCCGGTCGCCGAGCATCGATCCGTCACCCCAGGCGGCAGCCTCACGTTCGGGCCAGTCCGGGCCCATCGCCTCGGTGAGGAGTGACGACATCTCCGGCGAGGTCCATGTCGCCGCATGCACGCCGTTGGTCACCGATCCGATCGGGACCTCTTCGGTCGGGGTCCCATCCCAGAGCGGCGCGAACATCGATCGGCTCACCGCTCCGTGCAATCTCGACACGCCGTTCGCGCTCCCGGCGAGTCGGAGGCTCATGGCCGCCAGGTTGAACATGTCGGGATCGCCGTGGGGATCGGACCCGATGGCCATGAGTTCGTCGACGGAGACTCCGCAGTCATCGCACCACCACCCGAGATACGTCTCGATCAACGAACGATGGAATCGGTCGATGCCTGCCGGAACGGGGGTGTGCGTCGTGAAGGCGATCGACGGACGGACGATCTCGATCGCCTCGGCGAACGACACCCCTCGGTCACGCATCGTGACCCGGATGGCCTCCAGCAGGAGGAATCCGGCGTGACCCTCGTTGAGATGATGGACATCGGGCGTGAGCCCCAGGGACGCGAGCAGGCGATGGCCACCCACGCCCAGGAGCATCTCCTGGCGGATCCGGTCCTCGGACTGCCCCCCGTAGAGTCGATCGGTCATCAACTGGTCGGTGCGAGTTCCCGACGGATCGTCGACCTCGGTGTCGAGCAGGTAGAGCGGGACGGTCCCGACCGAGGCCTTCCACACGCGGGCGCGGATGTCGACGCCGGCCACGGGGACGATGACCTGATGATCGGGGACCGCCGAGAGGGCGACGCTCTCGGGTTGCTGGGTGGCGAAGCGCTCGTTCTGGCGATTGGCGCGGTCGAGACTCTGTTGGAAGTAGCCCCGCCGGTAGAACAGCCCGATCCCCACCAGCGGCACGCCGAGGTCGTTGGCCGCCTTCAGATGATCTCCGGCGAGGATCCCCAGGCCGCCCGAGTACTGGGGTACCGATGCGGCGATGCCGAACTCGGGGGAGAGGTACGCCACCGATCGGAGCGGCGACGAGGGTCGCGATGCGAACCATCGGGGACGGTCGCGCTCGGCATCGAGCGTCCGGGCCAGCGCATCGGCCCGTGCGACGAACTCGTCGTCGGCCGCCAGTTGTCGGATCCGGGCCTCGCCGAGACTGGAGAGGACGGCGAGCGGATCCAGACCGACCACGTCGATCCCGTGCGGGTCGATCTCGCGGAACAACGCGACGACCCTCCAGTCGAACAGACTGGCGAGATCCTCGGTCATCCGGGTGAGAGCATCGAGACGCTCGGGAAGTTGGGCGAGGACTGTCACCGTGCGTTGCGCTCTCACGCAGTGAGCGTATCGCTCGGGTCTCGGGGTCTCGGAGGGGCGACGCATCGCTCGGGTCTCGGGGTCTCGGAGGGGCGATGCATCGCTCGTCAGGTCGCGACGTGACCGATGGCGGTGATGTCGAACGGCGCCGCGCGGGGAACAATGAGGCAGCGCGACAACGAGGAGGCGATGAATGAGTGGCGTCCGACGCATCGGGATCCTGACATCGGGCGGTCTGGCTCCGTGTCTGTCGTCGGCGGTGGCCTCGCTGACCGAACAGTGGGCCACCGTCGAACCGACGGCCGAGATCATCGGCTACCGCGACGGGTACGCCGGGGTGTTGGTGGGCGACTCGGTCACCTTCGACGCCGGCATCCGGTCCCACATCGCCACCGCCCACCGACTGGGGGGCAGTCCGCTCGGCAACTCACGGGTCAAGTTGTCCAACGCCGCCGATTGCGCTCGTCGTGGTCTGGTGGAACCCGGTGCCGATCCGCTCGAGGTGGCGGCCGCTCGTCTGCGGGCCGATGGCATCGATGTGCTCCACCCCGTCGGCGGTGACGACACGGCCACCACCGCGGCCGACCTCGCCGCCCACCTCGCCTCGCAGGGACACGACCTGCAGGTGCTGGCCCTGCCCAAGACCATCGACAACGACATCGTCCCCATCGCCCGATCGATGGGGTCGGCGACGGCGGCCGAGTACGGATGCCTGTTCGCGCAGAACGTGATCGCCGAGCACTCGGCCTCGCCCCGGTCGATCGTGGTGCACGAGGTGATGGGTCGGAACTGTGGGTGGCTCACCGCCGCCACCGCTCGGCGGTACCAGACCTGGGTGCGCGGTGGCGTGGCCATCCCGGGTCTGGTCGACGAGGCCGAGTGGTCACTGCACGCGGTGCTGCTCCCCGAGATCGAGTTCACCATCGACGAGTTGGTGGCCCGGTTGGGTCCGGTCATGGAGCGCGTCGGCAACGTCAACGTCTTCGTGGCCGAGGGCGCAGGCGCGCAGGCCGTGATCGACGAGCGGACGGCGGCCGGGGTCGAGATCGCCCGCGATGCCTTCGGCCACCCTCGGTTGGACGACGTGAACGTCGGTGAGTGGTTGGCCGAGCGTCTCGGTGTCGCCCTCGACGCCGAGAAGACACTCGTCGTGAAGTCGGGGTACTTCGCCCGATCGGCCCCGGCCAATGCCGAGGATCGCGCGCTCGTCGCCGACTGTGCCGCCGAGGCGGTCCGCGCCGCCGTCGATGGACGCGTCGGTCTGGTGGGTCACGATGAACAGGCCGATGGTGCGATGGGCGTGGTGGCCTTCGATCGGGTTCGTGGAGGCAAGCGCCTCGACGTCGAGGCCGAGTGGGTGCGCGACCTGTTGGCCGACGTGGCCGATGTGACCGGCTGAACCCGACGTCAGGTCGTCAGGGGCAGGAGGTCGTCGGCCAGTTCGCCCAGCATGCGGTCGGTGTCGGGCACCTGTCCGAGGGGAAGCACGATGAACTTCGACGCGCCGGCGTCGACGAAGTCGCGCACACGATCGGCGAGTCCGGCTCGGGTGGGTACGACGTGACGTGGATCGGTGCCGGGGCGGCGGCGCTCGATCGTCTCGAC
>VERC01000108.1 GCA_018882825.1 Acidimicrobiia bacterium
ACCCGACCCTGCGGCGCTCGTACTCGACTCCGTCTCCCTCGTCCGCAACGGGCGGGCGGTGCTCGACCGGGTGTCATGGACGGTCGGGGCCGGCGAGCACTGGGTCGTGTTGGGTCGTAACGGTTCGGGCAAGTCGTCACTGCTGTCGATCGCGTCGACGTGGTTGCATCCCTCGTCGGGAACGGTGGACGTCCTCGGTGAGCGCATCGGCCGGACCGATGTGCGCCTGTTGCGTCGACGGATCGGTGTGGCCAGTGCCGGCATGGCCGACCGCCTGCGGGGCGACCTCACGCCCCGCGACATCGTCATGACGGCCAAGAACGCGGCCCTCGAGCCGTGGTGGCACGCCTACGACGACGCCGATCGGGCCCAGGCGCTCCGCTGCCTCGATCGCATGGGGATCAGCCGGCTCGCCGATCGTTCCTTCGTCACGCTGAGTTCGGGTGAGCGCCAGCGTGTGCTGTTGGCCCGGACACTCATGTGCGATCCGGGTCTGCTGCTGTTCGACGAGCCCACCGCCGGTCTCGACCTCGCAGGACGGGAGGACCTCGTCCAGGGACTGGCCACCCTGGCGGCGGCGCCCGAGGGACCGGCCATCGTGCTCGTCACCCATCACGTCGAGGAGATCCCGGACGGGTTCGACCGGGTGCTGCTCCTCGGTGAGGGGTCGATCACGGCCGCCGGTCCGATCGACGAGGTGCTCGACGAGACCTCGCTGTCGGCCTGCTTCGGTGCGTCACTCGGTCTCGAACACCGACACGGCCGGTGGTGGGCGTGGGGGAGGGGCGGATCGTGACGGTGGTCGCCCTGATCGCCGTCGTCCTCCTCATCGTCGCCAACGGTTTCTTCGTGGCCGCCGAGTTCGCCCTCGTGGCCGTCGATCGCACCAAGGTCGAGCGCGACGCCGCCGAGGGAGGTCGGCGGGCGCGCCGTGCCGCTGGTCTGTTGCGACGACTCTCGTTCCACCTGTCGGGCGCGCAACTCGGCATCACCGTCACCTCGCTGCTCATCGGTCTGCTGACCGAACCGTCGATCGCCACATTGCTGCGACCGGTGCTCGAACCACTGGTGGGTGAGTCGGCGGTGCGGGTCGTGTCGCTGGCACTCGCCATCGCCATCGCCACCACGGTGCAGATGGTGGTGGGCGAACTGATCCCGAAGGGACTGGCGGTGGCGCGGCCCGAGAGCGCGGCCTACCTGTTGGCGCCGGGGGTCCGCCTCTACGGCATCGTGTTCGGACCGATCATCGGGTTCCTGCAGAGCGCGGCCAATCGCACGGTGCGGCTCCTGGGTGTCGAACCGACCGAGGAACTGTCACAGGTGCGGACGTTGCGCGAGTTGCAGGTGATGGTCAGCGCGTCGTCGGCCCAGGGCGCGATCGACGACACGGCTCGTCAATTGCTCACTCGATCGATCCGGTTCGAGGGAAAGACGGCCGAGGACGTACTCGTGCCCCGAACCGCGGTGCAGTCGCTGTCCCGACAGGCATCGGTGGCCGATCTGGCCGCGCTGGCGTTGGCCACCGGCCATTCACGGTTCCTCGTCTACGGGGAGGACATCGATGACATCGTCGGCTCCGTGCACGTGCGCTCGGTGCACGGCGTGCCCCGGTCGGAGCGAGCCTCGACGTCGATCGTCCCCCTGATCCGGCCGGTGTTCGCCGTGCCGGAGAGTCGGGAACTGGGCGATGTGCTCGTCGATCTCCGCCGGGCCGCAACCCATCTCGCCGTCGTGGTCGACGAGTACGGCGGCACGGCGGGGATCGTCACGCTGGAGGACGTGCTCGAGGAGATCGTCGGCGAGATCGGTGACGAACACGATCCCCACCGCGATCGGGAGGGCGTCGTCACCGCCGGGGAATGGAGGATGTCGGGACTCTCGAGTCCCGACGAGGTGGTGGACCGCACGGGATTCGTGGTGCCGGAGGGTCAGTACGAGACGCTGGGGGGTTTCGTCCTCGACCGACTCGGACGCATCGCCGTCCTCGGTGACCGTTTCGAGAGCGATGGGTGGACCATCGAAGTGGTGGAGATGGACCGCCGACGCGTGTCCGCGGTCCGGCTGGTGCCGCCCGAACTCACCGACGGTGGGGGTGATGACTGACATGTGGCCCTTCGTCGCCGTCATCGTCCTCCTGTCGGTCAACGGGTTCTTCGTGGCCCTCGAGTTCGCCCTGGTCGGCTCCCGTCGCAGTCGACTCGAACCTCTGGCTGCGGCCGGCGACCGTCGGGCCATGCGCTCGCTCGACGCGATGCGGGAGTTGGGGATCCAGTTGGCGGGCGCGCAGTTGGGGATCACGATCGCCTCGTTGTTGCTCGGTCTCGTGGGTGAGCCGGCGACGGCCCGCATCATCGAGAGTGCCGGTGACCGACTCTCCTTCGTCCCCCATTCGTGGGTCGGGCCCCTCGGCTACGTCCTCGGCCTCCTCGTGATCGTGTTCGCCCACATGGTCATCGGCGAGATGGTGCCCAAGAACCTGACGCTGACTCGTCCCGAGGCGACGCTGCGTCGACTGGTGGCCACCAACAGGGTGTGGCTGGTGGTGGCCCGACCGTTCGTCCGGGTGCTCACGTGGGTCGCCAACTCCGGTGTGCGGGCCTTCGGCGTCGAACCCACCGACGAGTTGCCCGACATCCACACGGTGGAGGAGCTCCAGATGCTGGTGTCGGCCTCGCACGAGGAGGGCGCCATTCCGGATCTGTCGGCCGAGCTCCTCACCGGCGTGCTGGATTTCGCCGGCGAGACGGCCGGTGAGGTCATGGTCCCCGGCGACGCGATCTGCGCCGTGCCTCTCGGCGCGACGACGGCCGAGATCGAGGATGTCGTGCGCGAACGGGCCCACACCCGCGTGCTCCTGCTCGACCGTCAACGTCCGGAACGAGTCGTCGGGTTCGTGCACTCGAAGGATCTCCTGATGGTCGACGACGCCGAGGTCGACCAGCCGCTCCCGTGGAAGATGATCCGTCGCAACCTGACGGTGGGCCCCGAGGAGCCGCTCGAGTCGTTGTTGTTGGCGATGCAGCGGCGTCGGATCCACGTGGCGGTGGTCGTGGCTCCCGATGGAACCGCGCAGGGCATGGTGACGCTCGACGACCTGCTCGAACGACTGGTGCGGGACATCACCGACGAGCTGTCGGAGTGAGTCAGGCTCCCGTGGAGTGGTACCCGCCGTCCACGTGGACGACCTCGCCGGTGGTCATGGGGAACCAGTCCGACAGGAGGGCCACACACGCCTGCGCCACCGCGGAGGAGTCCTTCACGTTCCATCCCAGCGGCGCCCGCTCGTCCCACACGTCCTCGAACTTCGAGAATCCCGGGATGGATCGGGCGGCGACGGTCTTGATCGGTCCGGCGGCCACGAGGTTGACGCGGATCCCGCGGGGTCCGAGATAGCGGGCCAGGTACCGCGAGGTCGACTGCAGCGCGGACTTCGCCACTCCCATCCAGTCGTAGGCCGGCCACGACACGGAGTTGTCGAAGTCGAGTCCGACGATGGCGCCGCCCTCGTCCATGAGTGGGGCGACGAGATCGGCGAGGGCCTTGAGTGAATAGGCGGAGATGTTCATGGCCACCGAGACGTCCTCCCACGTGGCGTCCATGAACGTCCCGCCGAGACACACCGGGGGAGCGAAGCCGATCGAATGCAGTGCGCCGTCGACCCGACCCCACTTCTCGTCCAGTCGACGACGCGCGGCGTCGATGTGCTCGGGCACGGACACGTCGAGCTCGATGACCTCCGGCTCGACGGCGAGTTTGCGGGCGGCCTTCTCGGTGTGGCGCAATCCATTGCCCACTCCGGTGAGCACGATCTCGGCACCCTCGTGCTGTGCCAGACGCGCCACGCCGAAGCCGAGTGACGATTCGTTCAGCACGCCGGTGAGCAACAGGCGCTTTCCCTCGAGCAGTCCCATGTGGGGCACCGTAGCGGACCACCTCCCGTGAACCCGGTCCGCTACGGTGCGGTGCATGTTGATCGGGATTCTCGGGGCCACCGGACCCGCGGGCAGTGCGCTGGGCATCCGACTGGCCTCGGTGGGGCACGAGATCATCCTCGGCTCCCGCAGCGCCGACCGCGCCGAGGAGGTGGTGGCGGGCATCGCGGCCACGTGGGCGGGACGGGACCTGCGCATCACGCCGGCCGACAATGTCGGGGCCGCCGAGGCGGATGTCGTGGTCATCGCCACGCCGTGGGATGCGGCGTGGACGACCGCCAAGTCGGTGGGTGGCCGTCTCGACGGCAAGGTCGTGATCTGCATGGCCAACGCGCTGATCCGCGTCGGCCACGAGTTCCAGCCCCTCGTGCCACCGCGCGGTTCGGTCGCCGCCAGCGTCCAGGCGGCGGTGCCGGGAGCGAAGGTCGTGGCCGCCCTGCACCACGTCCCGGCCAAGGAACTGGCCGACATCGACCATCCGATCGAGAGCGATGTGTTGATCTGCTCCGATCACGCCGATGCCAAGGCGGTCACCATGGATCTCATCGGCCAGATGCCGGCCATGCGGCCACTCGACGCCGGTGACCTGACCTACTCGGCCCCGATCGAGGCCTTCACCGCCGTCCTGCTCGAACTCAACCTCCGGTACCGCACCCGGGTGGCGGTCAAGTTCACCGGGATCGACACCGATCGGGCCCGCTGAGGACGCGTGGGCGAGACGGTTCGAGGAGGAGATCGGTGAGCACGACCGCGCCGGATCCGGGGGCGGCAGATCTCCCCATGCGTCTCTACGACACCGCCCGTCGCGAGGTCGTGCCCTTCGAGCCCGGCCCGGTGGTCCTCATGTACACGTGTGGCATCACGCCCTACGACGCCACCCACCTCGGACACGCGGCGACGTACGTGACCTACGACGTGCTGCAACGGCGACTGCGTGATCGCGGTCACGAGACGAGATGCGTGCGCAACGTCACCGACGTCGATGACGACATCCTGCGCAAGGCCCGCGAGCTCGGGGTCCACTACCTCGATCTGGCGGCGGCGGAGACGGCCCGTTTCGACGCCGACATGGAGGCCCTCAACGTCATCGAGTGCTGGAGCGAACCGCGCGCCACCTCGGCCATCGCCGACATCCGGGGCTTCATCGGGATGGTCCTCGACCGCGGGTACGCCTACGAGAGCGGCGGGAGCGTCTACTTCGACGTGAGTTCGTTCGGCCGGTTCGGTCAGGTCTCGCACTACGACCGCGAGGAGATGATCGACCTCGCCCGCCAACATGGCGGCAACCCCGACGATCCGAACAAACGCGATCCACTGGACTTCGTCCTGTGGCAGCCCTCGGCTCCCGACGAGCCGAGTTGGGAGTCGTTGTGGGGTCCCGGACGGCCGGGGTGGCACATCGAGTGCTCGGCGCTGGCCCTGCGTGAACTCGACACCACCATCGACCTGCACGGCGGTGGTTCGGATCTCATCTTCCCCCACCACGAGTGCGAGGCGGCCCAGAGCGAGGCGGCCACCGGCGTCCCGTTCGTCAGGCACTGGATGCACCAGGCGATGGTGCGCATGGACGGCGAGAAGATGTCGAAGTCCCTGGGGAACCTCGTGTTCATCAGCGAACTGCGCACGCAGTGGGATGTGCGCGCCATCCGCCTGGCCATCGTGGCGCATCACTACCGCGACTCGTGGGAGTGGAACGACTCGCTCATGCCGACGGCGGCGGCCCGGCTCGAGGCGTGGTCGGCGGCGACGCGCGCCCCCGGCGTCACCGACAGCGTCGCCGCGCTCGACGCCGTCCGCGGCTGCCTCGACGACGACCTCGACACCCCGGGTGCCGTCGCCGCCATCGACGCGGCGGTGGCCCGGGGGGAGGGTGTGGCGTCGGCCGCCACACTCCTCGGCGTGTTCCTCGTCGGCGATCCGCTTCGCTGAAGGAGCCCCGAGGGGCTCAGGTACCATCGGTCGCCATGTCGACGTTCACGGTGTCCCTTCCCGACGGCTCGAGTCGAGAGGTGGACGAGGGGACCACGGTCGCCGGATTGGCCGAGCAGATCGGCAGCCGCCTGGCCAAGGCCGCCGTCATCGGGTCGGTCAACGGCATCGAGCGGGATCTCGTGTGGCCCCTGGCCGATGGCGATTCGGTCGCGATCATCACCGAGAGCGACGAGCGGGGGCTCTACACGATCCGACACTCCACGGCCCACGTGCTGGCGCAGGCGGTGTTGGACCTCTTCCCCGGAGCCACCTTCGCCATCGGCCCTCCGGTGGAGAACGGCTTCTACTACGACTTCGAACTCCCCGACGGTGGCACCTTCACGCCGGCCGATCTCGATCGGGTGGACACCCGGATGCGCGAGATCATCGCCGAGAGGCAGCCGTTCATCCGCGACGAGATCCCCGAGTCCGATGCGCTGCAGCTGTTCGCCGGGCACAAGTACAAGTGCGAGATCATCCGCGGCGCCGCCGAGGATCCGATGTCGGCCACCGAGACCGGCCTCGTGCGCACCTACGAGAACCCACCCCGGTTCATCGACCTGTGTCGTGGTCCCCACGTGCCCCACACCGGGCGGCTCGGACACTTCAAGTTGTTGCGGGTGGCCGGTGCCTATTGGCGCGGCGACGAACGCAATCCGATGCTGCAGCGGATCTACGGCACGGCCTGGGCGTCGAAGAAGGAACTCGATGCCTACCTCCACCGTCTGGAGGAGGCCGAGAAGCGCGACCATCGCCGTCTCGCCACCGAACTCGACCTGTTGAGCTTCCCCTCCGAACTCGGCGGGGGACTGGCGGTGTGGCACCCGAACGGAGCGATCGTCCGCAAGTTGATGGAGGACTACAGCCGCGACCGTCATGAGCGTGGCGGGTACCAGTTCGTGGTCACGCCCCATCTGGCCAACGCCAACCTGTTCGAGACGTCGGGTCATCTCGGGTTCTACAAGGACGGGATGTACCCGCCGATGGAGATGGACAACGGTTCGTACTACCCGAAGCCGATGAACTGTCCCATGCACTGCCTGATCTATCGCAGCAGCCAGCGCAGTTACCGTGAACTCCCGCTCCGGTTGTTCGAACTCGGCACGGTCTACCGCTACGAGCGGGCGGGGACGTTGCACGGACTGATGCGCATCCGCGGCTTCACCCAGGACGACAGCCACATCTACTGCACCGAGGAGCAACTGGCCGACGAGATCGCCTCGTTGCTCGACTTCATCATGAGCGTGCTCCAGGCCTTCGGCTTCCACGAGTTCACAGCGAACCTGAGCACGAAGGATCCCGAGAAGTACGTGGGTGGTGACGAGATCTGGGACCGGGCCACCGAGGCACTGCGCGCCGCTCTCGACAAGTACGGCCTGCCCTACTCGATCAAGGAGGGAGACGCCGCCTTCTACGGCCCGAAGATCGACATCGACGTGCGGGACGCCATCGGTCGGACGTGGCAGCTGAGCACCATCCAGTGCGACTTCAACCATCCCGAGCGTTTCGATCTCGAGTACGTCGCCCCCGACGGTTCGCGTCGGCGTCCGATCATGTTGCACCGGGCGTTGTTCGGATCCATCGAGCGGTTCTTCGGAGTGCTGCTCGAGCACTACGCCGGTGCGTTCCCGGCGTGGTTGGCCCCGGTGCAGGTCCGGGTCCTGCCCGTTCGCGACGATCACGACGCGCATGCCCGCCTGCTGGTGGCCAGCCTCCGGGCACGGGGGTTCCGGGCCGACACGGTCGAGGCCGACGAGCCGCTCGGCGGACGGATCCGCAAGGCCAAGCTGGAGAAACTGCCCTACGTGCTGGTGGTGGGGGACGACGACGTCGCCCACGGGACCGTCGGGGTGAACCCGCGGAGTGGCGAGGTCGAGCGGAACGTCTCGTTCGAGGCCTTCGTCGAACGCCTGGCCGGTGACGTTGCCTCGCACGCTCCATGAC
>VERC01000298.1 GCA_018882825.1 Acidimicrobiia bacterium
GTTCCGGAGGTTGTGCTCACGGGCACCACGGATGACCAGTCTCTCCACGGGCGGCAGCATACGACCGCGCGGTCGGCGAGCCGCCCGGCGCGCGCCGGATGACCGTCAGCCGGTGAACGCGGGTCGAACCGACTCCCGCACGATGAGCACGCCGTCGAGGTACTCGGTCGGCACGAACGACAACGAGTCGCCGCCGGAACAGTGAGTCACGTAGACACCGGCCGCCAGCGGGCCGACCAACGGCGTCGCGAACGACGTGTCACCCCGAGCATGGACCCCGCACGATGGCGGCACGATCCACATCGAGGGATCGACCGGCGGCTCGGTCGTCCAGCCGATCTCCGGCGCCGGGGTTCCCTCGTCGATCGGGTCCGGGGTCTCGGCGATCACCGTTCCGTGGTCGACGGTGTCGTGTCCATCGAATGGGAGCGGCTGGAAGGCCAGAGCGAAGTTGTTGGTGTCGGACGACGTCTGCCGCCCGAATCCGACCGTCACCGACTGCAGCGCACCGAAGGTCACCATGACCTGGAACGGGGCCGAATCGAGACTCCCGTCGTTGTTGGTGCTCTGGAACCGCTTGTTGGTCGGGTCGTAGGTCAACTCGGTGTCGGTGGTGAGGGTGTACACGTCGAAGTCCGAGAACTGCACCCACTGGCGGTTGTCGATCTCCAAGGCCGTGAGTTGGACGTTCCGCAAGGTGAGCGGCGTCCCGGTGCCGGGACCGCTCCACGTCCCTCCGACGTAGAAGTCGAATCGGAAGGTGCACATCCCACCCGCCGTGATGTCCTGCCGCACCCTGAAGTAGTCGTTGTCGCTGGTCCAACTGGACGACACCTCGTAGCGCGTCACCGAGGCCGAGGTGCAGGCGGTGGTCGTGACCGCGGCGTCGACGACGACCCCTCCGACCGTGGCCACCCCGTTGAATCGGACCATGTCGCCGACCGACTTCCCGACGCAGGCCGCCGAACCGGTGCAATCGGGTGTCGTCGGGGAGATGTTGGTGTGGTCGGCGTAGTCGAACGACAACGGGGCGTAGTCGAGGTCGACCTCGGCCGCGCCCGAGGGAACGGCGGGACCGACGACGGTGAGGACCAACGTCACGGTCAGGAGCGAGAGGACGGCGGGAACACGTCGGGACATGCGCACGGGGAAATGGTCCCACACGGGCGCGGCCTCCGGTGGCACCGACCCGATGGTCAACCGACCTCGCGCAACTCCCGCCGCAACTCCTTGATCTCGTCCCGCAGGCGAGCGGCGTACTCGAAGCGCAGATCGGCGGCCGCCTCGCGCATCTCCTCCTCGAGGGTCTGGACCAACCGACCGAGCTCGTCGGAAGGGAGGGACGCGAAGTCCCGGTGCACGCGATCGCGGTTCGTCGACCGCCGGTCGCGACCGGGGACAGGGGCACCCTCGCTGCCCCTGAGTTGGGCGAGGATGTCGGTGACCGCCTTGCGGATGGTCTGGGGGTCGATCCCGTGCTCGGCGTTGTAGGCCTGCTGCAGACCCCGTCGGCGATTCGTCTCCGAGATCGCCCGCTGCATCGAATCGGTGACCGAGTCGGCGTACATGATCACCTGGCCCTCGACGTTGCGGGCGGCACGGCCGATGGTCTGGACCAGGGACGTCTCCGAGCGGAGGAAGCCTTCCTTGTCGGCATCGAGGATCGCCACCAGGGAGACCTCGGGCAGGTCGAGTCCTTCGCGCAGCAGGTTGATGCCGACCAGCACGTCGAACTCGCCCAGCCGGAGGTCGCGCAGGATCTCGATCCGTTCGATGGTGTCGACCTCGCTGTGCAGGTAGCGCACCCGCA
>VERC01000109.1 GCA_018882825.1 Acidimicrobiia bacterium
TCCCGTGGATCTCGGCGATCCTCCTCGGTGTCATCACCGCCTCGTTCGGTGGTCTGCTCGCCGACAACATGGCCGGCCAACAGGCCACCATCGCCAAGCAGGCGCACTGGGTCGGGTCGGCGCTCGTCGTCGGATCGGTCACCTTCGTGCTGGTGTCGCAGGTCGTTCCGTTCGCGCTGGCGGTGGTGCTCTCGGTGGCGGTGACGGCGTCGTTGCGGTTCTTCAGTCAGTTCCTGAACTGGCCGTCACCCTCATGGCCGGGGGAGTTGCACGGTGACGGCTCCGAACATGGAGGAGTGGATCGTTCATGACACGCCCGACAGCACCGTTCAAGGTGGCGTCCGTCGAGTTCAATCCCGAGATGTTCGAGTTCGATCGCAACCTCGCCCGGGCCTGTGAGGTCATCACCGAAGCGGCCACCGCCGGCGCCCGCCTGATCGTGCTCCCCGAAGCGGCGCTGTCCGGCTACATCTACGCCGATCTCGATCAGTTGCGTCCCTATCTGGACGAGGTCCCGGGCCGGGCCACCGATGCGATCGCCGTGATCACCGCCGCGCACGGTTGCCACGTGGCGATCGGGATCTCCGAGATCGACCGGTCGACGGGGCTCACCTACAACACGGGAGCGTTGATCGGTCCCGACGGCTACATCGGCAAGTACCGCAAGAACGGCCTGAACCCGTCCGACATCGCATGGTTCGTGCCGGGCAACACCGGGTATCCGGTGTTCGAGACCGAACTCGGCAACATCTGCATGATCATCTGTTACGACGACACCTACTGGGAGCCCGCTCGCATTCCGGCGATCAAGGGTGCCGATCTCATCGCCTACATCTGTTCATCGGATCGGGTCGTGCCCCATGGCGACGAGACCCCGCCGGGCACCCATTCGACGATCGCCGCCATCCAGCAGTTGTGCGCATGGAACGGTCTGGCGATGGTGGCCGCCGATCGGAACAACGCCGAGACGAATCCGACCACCGGTGTGACCGTGACCTATGGAGGTAGTGCGTCGATCTGGCAGGCCACCGGTGAACGCATCGCCCATGCGCCGGCGACCGATCGCAACACGACGGTGGCGAATCCCGGAACGATCATCTACGCCGAGATCGACCCGGCGCGGTTCGACAACGATCAGAAGGACACGTTGTCGCGACGCCGCCCCGAGCTCTACGGACCGTTGGCGTTCTTCCGGGCACCGTTCGACCCGCTGGCCTCCACCGAGGGCATCGACGTGGTCGCCGACGCGCTGCAGTACCCGATCGACACCGGCGACTTCGACGCCAACGTGGAGCGGGTCGATGCGTTGGTGCGGACCCTGGAACAGGGTGGACGCGCCGCAGGACTTCTCGTGCTCCCGGCGTTCTCGTTCAGCGGATGCCCCGAGTCGAGCGCCCAGGCCGAGTCGATGGCCGAGGGCGCACTCGGACGTTCGGTGCAGGTGGCGAGCGATCTCGCCACCCGGACGGGCCGACATGTGGTGTGCAGCCATGTCGAGCGCGACGGCGAACGACTGTTCCATCGCTGTGTGATCGTCGAGCCGGGCGGCACCGTGGTGGGCACCTATCGACAGACCCATCTCGATCCGTCGATGGACTGGGCGACGCCGGGCTCGGACCTGCCGGTGTTCGACACGGCCATCGGACGCATCGGGATGCTCGCCTGCGAGGACGTGCGGTTCCCGGAAGCGAGCGGAGTGCTGGCCATGCGCCGGGCCGATCTCATCGCAGTGCCGACCCGCTGGCAGGGCACCTACGGGGGCTGGCTCCATGACGCCGCCGGGCTGTTCGCCCATCGCTATCCGACGAACACCATGGCCCACTGGTATGCGGTGGCCAAGACCTCACAGGCTTACACCGTGGTCGCCAATGCGGTCGGACAGGGGAGTCAGGGATCGAGCGGCATCTTCACCATCGACCCGGTGGACTCGGACGAACCACCGGTGGTGGGATCGATCGACGGCACCGAGATCGTGTCGATGCGGTTCCGCACACTGGCCGATCCGACGTCGTGGATGAGCCAGGACCGCCTGATCGGTGGTCGTCGGGCCGATCTGGCCGTGCCGCTCGTGCTCGATCCGTCGTCAGCGCAGTTCGCGCAGTGGCGTGACGCACCGGGCTTCGACCTCGGGAGTTGGTCGGCCTATCGGCAGTGAGTGGACCGAGGGCCACGAGTCGACCCGAGTCCTCACCTTTCCAGCCGTCTGGTGCGTCGTCGGTCGGCTCGGCGGCGTTCACTCGCTCAGGCGCGAGTCGACGGCGATGACTGTGATCCTCATCGTGATCGTCGACTCGATCGGCGCGAACCGACATCACCGATCCCGATCTGTCAGCATGACGGTTCGATGGGCGCGCCGATCGGTGGTTTGGTGGATCGGCCTGGACCATCCAAGGGTGTGCGCGACGACGAGCGGGGTGGCAGGACATGCATGAGATCAGTTGCCCGAAGTGCGGGACGACGTTCACCATCGACGAGGCCGGATACGCCGACATCCTTCGTCAGGTTCGGGACGACGCGTTCGACAAGGCGCTGCGCGAGCGGATGGAACTGGCGGAGCAGGCGAAGATGTCGGCGATCGACCTCGCTGTGGCCACGGTGAAGAACGAACTCAAGGACGAGTCGGCGGAGAAGGATCGCGAGATCGAGACCCTCAAGGCCGCGATCGCAGCGGCGGACATGGCGAAGGAGTTGGCGCTCGCAAAGGCGCTGGGAGAGGTCGAGAAGGAACGCGACGCACTGAAGAACGAGTTGAAGACGAAGGATGCCGAGACGAAGCTGCTCGAATCCAGCCTCAAGGAGAGGTACGAGATCCAGATCAAGGACCGCGACGATGCGATCGAGCGGCTCAAGGATCTCAAGGCGAGGCTCTCGACGAAGATGGTAGGCGAGACCCTCGAACAGCACTGTGAGATCGAGTTCAACCGGATCCGCGCCACTGCCTTCCCGCACGCGTACTTCGAGAAGGACAACGACGCCAGTTCGGGCAGCAAGGGCGACTACATCTTCCGCGACTCCGACGAATCGGGTACGGAGTTCGTGTCGATCATGTTCGAGATGAAGAACGAGAGTGACACGACTGCCGCGAAGAAGAAGAACGAGGACTTCTTCAAGGAGTTGGACAAGGACCGGACGGAGAAGGGTTGCGAGTACGCGATCCTCGTGTCGCTGCTGGAGCCGGACAACGAGCTGTACAACACCGGAATCGTGGACGTCTCTCATCGGTTCCCGAAGATGTACGTGATTCGTCCTCAGTTCTTCATCCAGATGATCACGCTCCTTCGCGATGCCGCACGGAACTCGCTCGCCTACAAGCAGGAACTGGCGAGGGTTCGGGAACAGAACATCGACATCACGAACTTCGAAGATGACCTCGAGGCGTTCAAGACCGGCTTCGCCCGAAATTACGACCTTGCATCGAGGAAGTTCGAGACCGCCATCGCCGAGATCGACAAGGCCATCAAGGCGCTGGAGAAGACCAAGCAGGAACTGCTCGGTTCCGAGAACAACCTGAGGCTCGCGAACAACAAGGCCGGGAACCTCACGATCAAGAAGCTCACCAAGAACAACCCGACGATGGCGGCGAAGTTCAAGGAGCTGGAGGTCGGCACGTCGGACGACTAGCGGGTGATCGCACGGGAACCCGCCGCCTCGGCCTTCGAGTCACCGGTGAGCCGGATGGCCGAGTCCGGCCTCGAGCCCTACATGACGCCGGGGACCCGAAGGAGTTCGACGACAGTTCCCTGAGGCCGTCCGAACTGGCACTCCACCCATGCACCCCATCCCAGGGTGCCGTTCACTCGCTTGCCGTTGACGTCCATCGGAGCGGTGGTGGACACCGGCGCCCACGAGAACTCGATCGGACGACCAGCGGCGAACCGGTCCCATGTGTTCCGCAATCGGGTCTCAGGCGTGAAACTCGGTCGCACGAACCTTTCGTACCCTCCTCTGTCCGAAGCCTTCGGGTAGTCGGCGCGGAGCCGCACCTCGTTCGGACTGAACTCAGGCGGAGAGGACACCGGTCGCACGCGGGAGGAGCAGGAGTCGGTGGCCGAGGCGGTGTCGGCGAGCCAGTTGACGTCGAGATTCGTCCACGTACCGAGACGGATCTCCTGTCCGTACTCACGCTCGCTCCCGATCAGTTCGAGTCTGGGGTAGCGCGCCCGCTGGATCGGGGTCTTCACCGTGTACCAACCATCGACGGGCATGGCCCTGGGGATCTTGGAGAAACTCTCCAGCGGTGCGTAGGTGCCGATGATGCGGCCGAGGTCGACGAGGTCCGTCGGGGTGAGGGCACGGCCGGCGCGGATGGGCGCCTCGCTGAGCAGCCATGCCTTGCCTGCGTCAGCGAGGACGACACCGAATCCATTGATCTCGGGAAGCGCGTAGTGGGCAGCCGTTCCCGACACGCTGCTGCGTGGTGTGGGGGCGGCGATGGAGGCGTCGGCCTCGGCCTGACGGCGGCTGGCGGCCGCGCTCCCCCCTGACATCCCGGCTGACAGCACGGTGAGGAAGCCGTATTCACTGAAGGTGTCGGACCAGTACCTGTTGTCCTGATTCTGGGCAGTGGCCAGTTCGGGTGTGATGACCGGGACGGTGTCGCTGGCCTTGACCGCAGCGGCAGTCACCCCCGCTGCCGTGTCCTGCGCGCGCTTGTTGAAGAGCCAGATCGCTGTGGCCAGACCGTCGTCGAACCCGGGTGCGGAACCGGTGAACCACGAAACGGTGGCGGCCAGATCACGAGGAAGTTCGGCCGCCTTGGCGAGGAAGTACCTGCGGGTGGTGGGAATGGCGGTCACGGCGTCTTCCGCCGGATCGTCGCTCCGACCGGTATACGGCTTGCAGGTCCCCAGACTGCTCGACGCGCACTCGGCGAGGGCCTCGTACGCCCGGACCGCGAGATCGAGGTTGGTCACCATCGGCCGCAGACTGTCGGTGGCCTGTCGCAGACTCGGGTTGCGGATGAGACTGCGGATCGAGTCGAGTTCGCCGAGTGCCTGCTGTTGGTCGGCCGCCATTCCGGCCCGAAGGGTGCGGACGTCGGCCAACGTGGCGCGGATATTGGCCAGGTCCGATGCCTGACAGGGTTGACTTCTCTCGCGGTCCGCCAGGCACGATTCCAGCGCGGTCAGTGCGGCTGTGGCGCCTCTCACCAATTGACCGGCAACCGCCGGTGCTGCTGCTTCCCGAGTGGACTCCTCATCCCATCGAGCACTCGACGAACTGCACGCCGTCGCCACCAACGTCAAGATCACGACCACGGCGATCGCGCCGCGGCCCCGTCGATTCCGTGTGCCCACTTGCCCGCTCCTCGTCTGCATCCATTAGCGACGTCCGCAGCACAGGCGCCGTGGTTCGGAAACGAACGCTACTCGGTGTGCGGAGGGACTCGAACCCGCAACCCTCCGATCCGCCGGTCGAACGGGCACCATGGCGATTCGTCCGTGCCCGCTCACGACGTTGGGACCCGACCCGGTTCCGGTGGATCAGTTCCTGGGGAAACGCCACTATGGAGTCCACTACTTTCTGTATAGTTTCCCGACATGAAAACACCTGCTCGGTTCATCGCGCTCGCCGCAGTGCTTTTCGGACTGGTCGTGGTTGCTGGTTCGCCAGTTCATGCTGTGACTCCCTGCTACGTCGTCGTCGTCAACAACGGCAGTGACACCGTGTCGGTGATCGACCCGACCACCAACATCGTCACCGGCACGATCGGCGTCGGCGGCGACCCCCAGGGGGTGGCCATCGCACCCGACGCCACCATTGCGTATGTCATGAACACCCAAACCGACGATGTGTCGGTCATCGACATGGCGACCAACACCGTCACCTCGACCATCACCGTCGGCGACACCCCGATCGGAGTGGCATTCTCGCCCGATGGCACCTTCGCCTATGTCGTGAACGACGGTGGCGGCACCGTGTCGGTGATCGACACGGCGACCAACACAGTCACCGCCACCATCGCCGTCGGAGCCAACCCGTACAATGTGGCCTTCACGCCCGACGGCGCCTTCGCCTATGTGACGAACAAGTCCGACAACAGTGTGTCGGTGATCGACACGGCGTCCAACGCCGTCACCGCCACCATCGCCGTCGGAGCCATCCCGTTCGGGGTGGCGATGACGCCCGATGGTGCGTTCGCCTATGTCGCCAACTTCGGGGGCAACAGTGTGTCGGTGATCGATACGGCGAACAACACCGTCACCACGACCGTCACCGTCGGGAGCTTCCCGGTCGGGGTGGGGGTCACGCCCGATGGCACCTTCTCCTACAACACCAATCTCTTCGATAACACCGTGTCGGTGATCGCCACAGCCACCAACACCATCACGACCACCATCGGTGTCGGGTCTCAACCGATGGCCGTCGCGTTCACCCCGGATGGCTCCACTGCCTACGTACCCAACCGAGCCGACGACACCGTGTCGGTGATCGATACGGCGACCACTACCGTCACCTCGACCATCACCGTCGGAGACTCCCCGAATGGTGTGGCCATCGGATGTGTCCCGGCGCCGCCGGCAGTCAATGCGTCGGTGATCGGTGACGGCCGTGCCGTCGAGGTCTCCGGAAGCGGGTTCCCGCCGAACTCCACCGTCACGGTGTCGCTCGGATCGGTCACCCTCGGCACCGCAACCACCGACGGCACCGGCCAGTTCAGCGCTTCATTCACTGTCGACTGCGGGGTGGACGGAGGAACACTGACTGCTTCGGCCGGCGCCTCATCGGCGTCGACCGAGGTGGCGCTCACGACCTGTAGCCCGGTGAGCCCCCGCTTCACGGGCTAGGGGTCGGAGGGCCTCGTCGACGGCGAGGAGAGGATCAGGTCCAGATCTGCAGCCGCCCTCCGTTGACGGTGCTGCCGTGGAGACGGCGTCGTGCTGCGAGATCGACACGCTGATCGACACGACGCCGGATGGCACGAAACGCCCTCGTGCAGTGGGCTTCAGCGCGCTCGGAGGGACTCGAACCCCCAACCTTCTGATCCGTAGTCAGATGCTCTATCCAATTGAGCTACGAGCGCTGGTCGAGTGTCGACCCTAGATCCGCCGACCGACCGGCGACCAACGGGCGGACGGCCGAGCCGCCACCCACTGCGGATGCGACCCGGCCGTGGTCACCGGGTTCCGATCCGCTCGCTACGGTGAGCCCATGTTCCGACGCCGCCACCTCGGGTTCCTCGTGCTCGCCACCTCGGCGCTCCTCGTCGCGTGTGGCGACGGTTCGTCGACCAGTGGTGCACCACCGACGAGCGCCGAGCCGTCATCGGCCGACCAGGTCCCGGTGGCCTTCGCCGACCGTGACGCGTCCGGCGAGGAGCTCGCCGACGCGTGGTTCGGCCTGTTGGCGCTGACCGGGCCCGGGCCGGGGCAGGTCGCCGAGTCGCCCGAGGAGGTCGGGTCGGCCATGGCGCTGGTGAAGCCGTACCTCGACCCGGCCTTCACGCTGGTGCGTGCGACCGGCCAGCGGTACAACGCCGGCAACTACGTCCCGCTCGACGTCGACGAGTTCGAGATCTCGGACGTCGTGGTCACCGAGCCACGCGACGACGTCCGGGTCGTCCGCTACTTCGTGACCCAACCCGGGGCGACGGCACCCGACTCGGGTGTGGTCCTCGGCGACGGGAAGGCGCCGCGGATCTCCGTGTTCCGCTGGGACGATCAGCTCGGTCACTGGG
>VERC01000110.1 GCA_018882825.1 Acidimicrobiia bacterium
GCCGAACTGCGCCACGTGATAGGTGACCATCACCACCACCCGGCCGTTCCGGACTTCGGAGACGAAACGGGTCCACCCGAGCACGGAGTCGCTGACCACGAAGGCCACGGCCCCGATGAAGGCAGCCGGCCGACCGGTGCCGATGGCGACGGCGGCCATCACCGAGAGGACGACCACGTACAACGTGACCGGCGGGCCGAGGGCCGGATCGGCCGCCCGCGCCCCGGCGACGATCCTCCGGGCCACCACGATCCCGACGACGGCGGCGAGCAGGAGACCGAAGGCCACCGCACCGACCTCCAGACCGAGCGCCACCATCGCCGCCACGTAGAAGAGGTGCGCCCCGAGAAAGGCCATCAGCCCGGCCACGAAGGCATCCGACGGCAGCATGAGACACACGTCGCCGATCATCGACAGGAGCAGTCCGCACACCAACAGCGCGCGGGCCACATCGGACGACGGATCGAGTTGGAAGGCCGCCACCACCAGCCCGACCATGACCAGCGGCTTGCACACGTACTCCAACAACCGTCGGCCGGCGGAGACGGCGATCCAGTCGACCACGGCACACACCGCTGTCAACGACAGGACCACGAAGGCCACCGCCGTCACGGAGCGTCCAGGCGGGGAAGGACGAGGGCCAGCGAGTCGGGGCACACCTCGTGGTCGGCGACCCACTCCCGCAACGACGACATGGGGAGCCACTCCAGTTCGACGATCTCCTCGTCGGCCAGACGGAACGGACCCTCCGAACGCGCCCGGTACACGCGAGCCAGTTCCCGCACCGAGTCATCGACGTACTCGCCCTCGCCGAGGTACTCGAGGTCGGCGGAGATGCCGAGCTCCTCGACCAGTTCGCGGGCGGCAGCCAGCTCCCAGGCCTCGCCCGAGGCGACCACTCCTCCCACGGCGATGTCCCACGCGCCCGGCCACACGTCCTTCCAGTCGGCCCGCCGGTGGACGAGGACCTCGTCGGCGCCGTTGCGCACCACGATGAACACCGACCGGTGGCGCAGGTTCTCCGACCGCATCTGCCGTCGGGGAACGGTCGCCGTGACCTCGCCGTACTCGTCGAGCACGTCGATGAGTTCGTCCGACGCGTCGGCGGTCACGCGGCCGCCATGCGCTCGAGGGCCGCGGTGAAGGTGATGCCCTCCTCCATCGCCATGCGCATCTGGACGACGTGACGTGGTCGGTTCATGCCGAGGACGCCGGTCAAGCGATCACCGGATCCGTAGAGGGCGACGAAGCGGAACTCGTCGGTGCTGCCCTCGACGACGACGCACTCGTCGGCGGGTTGGGGGCGACCGGCCAGCTGGATCTTGCGGTCGTACTGGTCGCTCCAGAACCACGGCACCGGATCGAAGACCGGCGCCGACTCGCCGCGCTGCTCGGCCAGCAACGTGCGAGCGGCGGCCTCACCCCCGGCGATGGCCGTCTCCCAGTGCTCGATCCGCAGCATGCGGCCGAACCGACTGCTCGGATAGCGGGCCAGGTCGCCGGCGGCCACGATCCCGGGGGCGGCCCGCAAGGAGGCGTCGCACACCACACCGTCATCGACCGACAGGCCCGAGTCGGCGAGCCAGTCGACGTTGAGCTGCACACCGATGCCGACCACCACCACGTCGGCCGCCACCGAACTGCCATCGGTGAGGGTCACCCCGGCGACCCTCGACTCGCCCCCGACCTCGATCGTGTCGAGATGGTCCACGCCCACGCCGAGCCGCAGATCGACACCGTTGGCGACGTGCACCGCGGCGCACACCCTCCCCATCCCGGCGCCGAGGATGCGCTCCAGCGGCACCGACAGGGCCTCCACCAGTGTGACGTCGAGTCCGCGTCGACGACAGGTCGACGCCACCTCGGCCCCGATGAATCCGGCGCCGATCACCACCACTCGCGAGGGCGCGGCCTCGAGTTCGGACCGGAGGGCCAGCGCATCATGGAGCGTGCGCACGACGTGGACACCGGCGATTCCGGCGGTGTCGGGCAGTCGTCGGGCGGCGGCACCGGTGGCGATCACCAGTTGATCGAAGGACACCGTCGACGCACCGTCGGCGCCGGCGAAGCTCACGGTGCGGGCCGACGCGTCGAGCGCAGTGGCCCGGAGACCGAGCCGAAGATCGAGATCGAGATCCTCGGTCGCTGCGGGCAGCACGATGCGATCCCGTTCCCACTCCCCGGCGAGGACCTGCTTCGACAAGGGCGGTTTGTCGTAGGGCGCGTCCACATCGGCATCGACGACGACGATCGGGCCCACATGACCCTCGAGTCGCAGTGTGCGAGCGGCGTGCAGACCGGCCAAGGACGCGCCGACGACGAGTGCCGTTCCCATCGCCGGTGACCGGCTCAGTCCTCGACGAGGGCGATGGCCTGCTTCGGGCAGCGCTGCACCGCCTCTTCGACCTTGGCCCGCAGCGACTCGGGCGGGTTCTCGTCGAGGATGTACAGGAAGTCGTCGTCCCGGACCTCGAACACCTCGGGGGCGATGCCCATGCAGACGGCGTTGCTCTCACACAGATCGAAGTCGACCACGATTCGCATGACTGACCCCCAGCGTTTCGTCCGTCGCCGGACGCAGATTCGAACAGGTCCCGACAGTCTGCCCCATGGCGAAGGGGTGCCGCGCCGCCCGAGCGATCCGGGTGCGACGGACGGGCCGCCGACGTGACAGATTGTGCGCATGACGACCATCGCTCCCCTGGCCGGGGTCCGCATCATCGAGGCATCGATGCTGGGACCAGCGGCGATCACCACCAACCTCGCCGAGATGGGCGCCGACGTGATCAAGATCGAGGCGCCGGGCGGCGACTACGGCCGCCAGATGACCTGGCCCATCGTCGAGGGCACCTCACTGCTGTTCCTGCACGCCAACCGGGGCAAGCGCAGCATCGTGCTCGACATCCGCACCCCCGAGGGTCAGCAGACGTTCAAGGATCTGGTGGCCGACGCCGACGTGGTGGTTGAGGCGATGCGTCCGGGCGCGCTGGCCCGACGCGGACTCGGCTTCGAGGACCTCAAGCAGGTCAACCCGAAGATCGTCTTCATGACCATCAGCGGCTACGGCATGACCGGGCCCTACCAGAACCTCCCGAGCCACGGCATCGCCTACGACACGTGGGCCGGCATCATCGAACCGGCCTACGACGACGAGGGCTTCTGCTACATCCCGCCACACATCTCCATCGGCATCAACGCCGGACCGGTCTACGGCGCACTGGGCATCCTCGCCGGGATCATCCACGCCCGGTCCACCGGCGAGGGTGTGTTCATGGAAGTGGCGCAGTCCGATGCCGCCGCCGCCTTCGACTGGTACCGCTCCGAGTCGTTCAAGGCCTACGAGCGCCCCCAGTCGGAGGTGACCGGCAACGCAGCCGACGACTTCGAACGACGCGCCCCGGGCACGGCCGGCATGCGCGAGGGCGTGCGCTACCAGATGTACGAGACCTCCGACGGACACATCCTCTTCATGGCCTCGGAACAGGAGTTCTGGAAGAACTTCTGTGAGGGCGTCGGCCGCATGGACCTGTTCGAGAAGTACCCGGGTTCGAAGTACGCCGACCATGCCCGCAACAACCGCGAGCTGCTGGCCGAACTGACGACCATCTTCAAGTCCCGCACCTCCGACGAGTGGATGGCCTTCGGCGGCGAGTGGAACACACCGCTGGCCCCCGTGAACACGGCGGCGAACCTGCAGGACGATCCGCAGTTCAAGGACCGTATGGGCTGGATCCCGGCTTCACGACTCGGGGCCGACATGCTCCCCAACCCGGTGAAGATCGTGGGCGGAGAGTTGCCGCTCCCCACCAAGGCCCCGACCCCCGGCCAGCACAGCGATGAGATCCTGCGCGAGGTCCTCGGCTACGACGACGCCCGCATCGCGGCGTTGCGCGACAAGGGCGCGGTCGCCTGAACCAACCGTCTCCCGACGGGTCGACGCCGCGCGTCGGTGCGGCCCGCATCGCGCTGCGCGTCGTCTTCCTCGGTGTCACCGCATTCGCGCTGTACGGCCTCGCGCCGCGACTGCTGGACATGTGGGACGAGATCCCGCGCCTGCGGGAGATATCCATCGCGTGGTTCGCCGCCATGGTCCTCGCCGAGGCCGCGTCCTACGCCTGCGCCTGGGAACTCACGCGGGTGGCGCTGCCCAAGGTCTCGATGTTCGTGGCCGCCACCTCGCAGTTGACGTCGAACGCCATCGCCAAGGTCGTTCCCGGAGGAGCCGCCATCGGCGCCGGTGTGGGCTTCCGGATGCTGTCCGTCTCCGGGATCGACCGGGGGGCAGCGGGTGCCGCGCTCGCCGCCACGTCGATCATCTCCAACGGCGTGCTGCTGTGCCTGCCCCTGGTGGCGTTGACGGTCTCGATCGTGGGCGCCCCCATCCCGGCGGGGATGAGCCATGTGGCGTGGGGCGGAGCGGTGCTGTTCGTGCTCCTGTTCGCCGCGTCGTTCTCGTTGGTGCGCTTCGACCGGCCGATCCGACTGCTTGGCACCGCCATCGAACGGGTCGGCGGATGGGTGCAGCGACGACGGCACCGCGCCGGGGGTCCGACCGCGGCGGGGATCATCCGTCAGCGCGACCAGATGGTGGCCAGCCTGGGGGCCCGGTGGCGCACCGCGCTGGTGGTGGCCGTCGGGAACTGGCTGTTCGACTACTTCGCCCTGGTCGCCGCGCTCGAGGCCACCGGTTCTCGTCCGCGACTCAGTCTGGTGCTGCTGGCCTATGCCGTGGCCGCGGTGCTGGCCATGATCCCCATCACCCCCGGCGGTGTGGGTTTCGTGGAAGCGGGGCTGGTGGCCATGCTCACCCTGGCCGGGATCCCGGGCGATCAGGCCCTGCTGGCCACCCTGGCCTATCGCGTCGTGTCCTACTGGTTGCCCCTGCCCGCCGGATTGATGGCCCATCTGGCCTTCCGGCATCGGTACGGGTCACGGGAGGCCGAGGGCTCCCTCCCGTCGACCTGATCCGGGGTGCTCACACCCGGGCCGAAGGTGCCGACAGGGAAGGAGAGGGCACGAGGTGCCCCGAGACCCGAGGAGGCACCATGACAGTGCTCGAGACCACGTCGACCGCTCCGACGACCGTCCCGACGACCGACAGCGAAGGGATCATCCGGGCCCGCGCCGCGTTCCTGCGCGAGGTGGCCGCCGGCGTGGACCCACTGCTGGCCCGCTCCTTCCGACGTCGGGCCGCCGAACTCGAACTCACGGCCTGGGTCCTGGCCGTCCGGGACGAGGGCCCGACACCGGTGTCGTAGATTCGCCCTCGACCCGAGGAGCGACATGGCCTACCCGACCGACATCCCCATCATCGAGACCTTCGTCGGCATGCCCAGCCGGAACCGCAAGGAGATGTACAAGTTCCTTGCGCCCCACCTGCGCGACCAGGAGTCGAAGGACTTCCGCTTCCCGGCCCAGTACATGTTCAAGGACGTGCCCCCCGACACCGATGAGGGCGTCGATCCCGTGGCGCTGTTGGTCGACAACCTCGATCGCTTCAACATCGAGACGGCCATGCTCGGCTACAACCCCGACAATCCCGACTGCCTGCGGGCCCTGACCGAGCACCCCCGGCGATTCATCACCTGTCTCGAGTTCGACCCCACCGACGTCATGCCGGGGATCGAGCGCATCCGCCGGGTGCACGCCGAGGTCGGCCTCAAGGCGATCAGCACGTTCCCCGCCGGGTACCGCACGCCGATCGACGATCCGAAGATGTACCCGTTCTACGCGCTGGCCTGCGAACTCGACCTTCCGCTGTTCTGCTGTGTCGGCATCCCCGGGCCGCGCGTGCCCTTCGCTCCGCAGCACGTCGAACTGGTCGATCGGGTCATGTACGACTTCCCCGATCTCACCTTCGTCATGCGCCACGGTGCCGAACCGTGGACGGAGTTGGCCATGAAGCTCATGCTCAAGTGGCCGAACCTCCACTACTCGACCTCGGCGTTCGCCCCGAAGCACTACCCGAAGGCGATCATCGACTACGCGAACTCGCGTGGCGCCGACAAGGTGATGTACGCCGGCTACTTCCCTGCCGGCCTCAGCTATGACCGGATCTTCACCGACATGGCCGATGTGCCGTTCAAGCCCGAGGTGTGGCCCAAGTTCCTCCGCGAGAACGCGAAGCGGGTGCTCAAGCTCTGAGACTCAGGCCTTGAGGATGTCCTTCCACGGGAGATCCTTGTCGGGCTGGATGTCGCGGGGCAGCCCCAACGCCCGCTCGGCGATCATGTTGCGGTGCACCTCGTTGGTGCCGCCGCCGATGCGCGAGCCGAACTGACCCATGTGGTTGGTCTGCCAGAAGCCCTTCTGCGGCGCGTCGACCTTGTCGAGCATCCCGTCGGCGCCCTCGATCTCGAGCGCCAGGTCGTAGCGTCGCTCCGCGGCACCGACCATGTAGTTCTTCATGACCGATGGGTCGGGCGGATTGCCCCGACCGTTGAGGATGAACGACTGCATGCGCAGACCGAGCAACTGCAACATCCGTTCGCGGGCATAGGCATCGGCCAGTCCCTGACGGATCACCGGGTCGCTCGTGCGCCCGTAGCGACGGGCGAGGTCGAGCACTCCGCTGAAGCCGTTCGAGCCACCGGCACCGGAGCCGATCATGCCGGCCTCACTGCTCAGCACCGTGCGGGTGACGGCCCACCCTTCGTTGATCCCGCCCACCACGTTCTCCACCGGGATGACGACGTCGTTGAAGAACACCTCGTTGAAGTGCGCCTGCCCCGTGGCCTGCACCAGCGGTCGCACCTCGACGCCGGGCGTGTGCATGTCGAGGAGGAAGAACGTGATGCCCTTGTGCTTCGGTGCATCCGGATCGGTGCGGGCGACGAGGATGCCCCAGTCGGCGAACTGGGCCTGTGTGTTCCACACCTTCTGACCGTTCACGATGAACGAGTCTCCGTCGCGCACGGCACGGGTCGACAACGCGGCGAGATCGGAACCGGCTCCGGGTTCGGAGAACAACTGACACCAGTTGACGCTGCCGTCGAGCAGACCGGGAAGGAATCGAGCCTGCTGCTCCGGGGTGCCGTGCCGCATGATCGGTGGACCGACCAGTGACTGCACTGCGCCGATGAACCCGTTGGTGACGTCGTAGCGCGACGCCTCCTGGCCGAAGATCACGGCGACGGCGGCCGAATCACCGCGCCCCCCGAACTCGGTGGGCCAGGTGATGCCCGCCCACCCGTTGTCGAACAACACCTTCTGCCAGGCGCGGCATCGTTCCATGTAGGCGCGGGCAGCATCCTCGGTGTCGTCGGCCGGTCCCCGGGACCAGTCGGCCTCGGTGCCCGTCTTCACGGTGGCGTTGGCGTCGAGGAAGGCACGGATCTCGGCCCGCAGCGCGGACTCCTCGGGAGATTCATCGAAGTTCACGCCGGTCGACCCTAGTGGCGCCCCGCCCGATCCCCGAACGGCTCCCTGCCTAGGCTCGGGCGGATGTCGCAGATGCGCAGGTCGGACCGATCCACCCGGCGGCCCCGGTCGGCGGGCGCCGTAGGGTTCCTCACCCTGGCGCTCGGCCTCGGCCTGGCCGCCTGCGGCGGAGGTTCCTCCTCGACCGTCACCGCACCGACGACCACCGTGCCCGACGACGTCGTGGTTGCCACCGACCCGAACGTGCCGATCGTGGTGGAGGTAGGCC
>VERC01000111.1 GCA_018882825.1 Acidimicrobiia bacterium
CTACGTGCGCTGGCTGGGCGTTGCGGGCGGAGCTGCCGAGGTCGCCACTGACCGCACCTCCCAGCCAGCGCACGTAGCGGACCGGCAGCGGGTCGTCGAGGTTGAGTTCGGCGCGCTTCTGGATGACGCATTCCTCGGTGCCACCACCGGCGCACAGGCGCTCGGCGGTGTCGCCGGGCAGCAGCTCGAGCATGAGGTACGAGAAGAACGTCACGAGCAGCAGCACCACCACCAACTGGGCGAGCTTGCGGACGAAGAATCTCATCGGAGGCCTCGAGCTCGGCGTGGCGGACGGGTCAGTGTGTCGCCCGACATGACTGTGACGCCGGACACAACCGGCAAACTAGCAGCCCCACGGATGGGGGATGTCCGCCATCGCCGGTTCACCGCCACAGTCCCCGCGCCTCGAGGACCGAACGCAGGACCCGGGGCCGATCGGTCATGATGCCGTCCACTCCGAGGTCGAGGAGCCGGTCCATCTCCGCCACCTCGTCGATCGTCCACACGTGCACGGCCAATGAAGCCGCATGGCAGCGGCGGATGAAGCGACCATCGACGATGGTGACGCCCTTGGCGGCCACCGGCACCTGCACGCAGTCACCCCGACCGGGCCGGATGGGGAGGCCGAGGCTGGCCACCCGCAGTGCCGCGACCTGGCGGGGACCCATGGAGGTGCACAGTCGGTCGCCGAACCGTGACCGGAGACGATCGAGTCGTCGATCCGAGAACGACCCGATGCAGACCCGGTCCAGCGCACCGGTCCGTTCCAGCAGATCGGCGAGTGGCTCCACCACCTCATCGTGCTTCGGATCGATGTTGATCCGGAGATCGGGCCATGTCGTCAGGAGTTCGTCGAGGCGGGGGATGGGTGCTCGTCCGTCGATGCGGGCGGGCGACACCTCGGACCAGGGGAGTTCGCCCACGGGACCGGTCCGATCGGTCACCCGGTCGAGCCGATCATCGTGGAAGGCGATCACCACCCCGTCGGTCGTCACGTGGGCATCGGTCTCGACCCATCGGTAGCCGAGGGCCACTGCGGCGGCGAAGGCCTCCATCGAGTTCTCGGGCCAGTCCCCGGCCCCGCCGCGGTGGGCGAAGGCGATCGGACCGTCGTGCTCGAGGAAGGGATGCCGGGACCGGAGCACGACGAGACCGTACCGTGCTCGTCCGACCGGGTCGACGGAGTCTCCCGCTACCCTCCGAACGGTGTCTGCGTCGGACCGGTTCACCTTGCTCATGTCGGCGGATGAATCGTCCATCCTCGTCGAGGAGGCGGCGCTGGTCCTCGCCTCGGCCTTCCGGCCCGGACTCGACGTCGATCACTGGCTCGGTCGATTCGACGACCTCGCCGCCGGTTGCAGTCCCGACCTTCAGGGGGTCACGGGCCACCTGTTCGGTGACCTGGGATTCACCGGGAATCGATGCGGCTACTACGACGCCAGGAACTCGTGGCTCGATGCGGTGCTCGAGCGCCGGACGGGCATCCCCATCACCCTCTCGATCGTGCTCATGGCGGTCGGACGGCGCGTCGGTCTCGACGTGGTCGGGGTGGGGATGCCCTCACACTTCCTGGCCCTCGACCGGGGCAGCGGCACGTTCGTCGACGGATTCGACGGGGGCACGCTCCTCGATCGCCACGGCGTCGAGCGACTGTTCGCCAACCTGCACGAGGGGATCCAACTCGATGACGCGATGTTGGCCCCCGTGGGCGCGCGCACGATCGTGCGACGCATGCTCAACAACCTCGTGCACATCGCCATGCTCGAACGTGACCCCGACCTGCGGGTGAATGCCACCAAGTTGCGCTCCCTCCTGCCGGATGCGAGCACGTCGGACCGACTCGAACTGGCGGGCGCCTACATGGCGCGGGGCGAGGTGCTGCGGGCGGCCGACGTGCTCGACGCCGCGGCGGCCGAGGCGCCCGATCACGAACACGACGCAATCGTGCGGTACGCCTCCGAGGTCCGGGCCCGTCTCAACTGAGTCGCGGCACTGACGGTCGGCGACGGGCAGGTAGCGTCGGAGCATGTCCCGTCGCACCAAGATCATCGCCACCATCGGCCCGGCCTCGGACGATCCGAGGGTCCTCAAGGGTCTGGTTCAGGCGGGCATGGACATCGCCCGGATCAACCTCTCCCACGAGTCGCTCGACCTCGCCCTCGACCGTTACCGCCGGATCCGGGCGGTGGCGGCCGACGTGGGTCGGCCCGTGGGCATTCTCGTCGACCTTCCCGGACCGAAGGTGCGTCTCGGTCGGTTGCCCGGTGACGGCATCCGCCTGGTGGAGGCCCAGGAGATCGCCCTCCGCCCGGGCGACGGCGACAGCACGGTCGACACATTGATGGTCGATTACGAGGATCTGCTCACCGACGTGCGCGAGGGCGACATCCTCGTGTTCGGCGATGGAGCGGTGCAGGTCCGCGTCATCGGTCACACCCGTGACGCGCTGAGGGTGAGCGTGCTCCATGGCGGCCACCTCACCGGGCGCCCCGGCATCCACGTGCCGTCCGATCGCCTGCGCATCCCCACTCCCACTCCTGAGGACTTCCGGTTCCTCGACGCCTTCGTCGAGGTCGGCGTCGACATGGTGGCGCTCTCGTTCGTGCGGTCGGCCCACGATGTCCGACGGATCGGGGTGGAGCCGGCACCCCGTGGACCGATGGTGGTGGCCAAGATCGAGACCCGAGCAGCCGTCGAGAACCTCGACTCCATCGTCGAGGTGGCGGACGCGGTGATGGTGGCGCGTGGCGATCTCGGTTCGGAATTCCCGATCGCCGAGCTCCCACATCTGCAGAAGGAGATCATCCGTCGCTGCATCGCCATCGGACGACCGGTCATCACCGCCACCCAGATGTTGGAGTCGATGATCCATTCCCCGATGCCGACCCGGGCCGAGGCCTCGGACGTGGCCAACGCGGTGTTCGACGGGACGTCGGCGGTCATGCTCTCGGCCGAGACCGCGATCGGCGTCGACCCGGAGCACGTGGTCGACGTGATGGGGCGGATCGCCGAACGGGCCGACGACGAGTTCGACTACGCCGGCTGGCCCAACGTCCTCGCCGGGATGCGCCTGTCCGCCGGCGACGACGTCGAGTCGCGCATCACCACGGCCATCACCTCCGCCGCCCAACGGGCCGCGGCCGGCGTGGGCGCCAACGCGATCCTGTGCATCTCGCAGAGCGGCTTCACCGTCAGGTCGATCGCCCGGTTCCGTCCCCGATCGAAGATCCTCGGTTTCTCTCCCGATCCGCGCACGGTGGCGCAGCTGTCGATGAGTTGGGGCACCACACCCCATCTGCTCGACGTCCATGGGTCGGCCGACGAACTGACCGAACTGGCGATCGCCCGGGCCAAGGAGGCCGGCGAGATCCACACCGGCGACGTGGTCACGGTGGTCGGTGGATCGGGCTTCTCCAAGGGTCGGGTCACCGACACCGTGCGCATCGTCAAGGTGACGTGAGTCCGCGTCCGTCGTGAGTTCGCGGGTGGACGTTCCCGTCGGCGCGCGGCCGGGGTTCTCCGGAGCGGTGCTCACCGGGGGCGCGTCCAGGCGCTTCGGATCCGACAAGACGCTGTTCCGCATCGCCGGAGTGACGCTGGCCGAGCGGGTGTGTCGGGCCCTGCGTGACGCAGGTGCCACCGAGGTGTTCAGTGTCGGGGGCGATCAACGGGCGCTGACCGCTCTCGGTTGCTTCGACCGGCACGTACCCGATCGTTGGCCCGGCGAAGGTCCCCTGGGGGGGATCGTGACGGCGCTGGAGGCGGCGACGGCCGACGTGGTCGTCGTGCTGGCCTGTGACACGCCGGGCGTAGGGCCGTCCGCTCCGCGGGTGCTCGTCGAATCGATGGGGTCGGCCGATGTCGCCCTCGGCGAGGTGGGCGATCGGGAGCAACCGCTCTCGGCGGCGTGGCACCGGCGCGTCGCCGTCCCGCTCCGCCACGCGTTCGAATCGGGGGAGCGCGCACCGCGGCGCGTGGTCCATTCGCTCGACGTGGTTCGTGTGCGACTCACCGATGATGACGTGGACGACATCGATCGGCCCGATGACGCCCACCGCTACGCTCACGGAGGTCCGACGGCCCCACCGGCCGATGACACGAGGAGTCGTCAGTGAGCGAGTTGCCCGAGATCGACGTCGACGCCCTGGCCGGAGTGTTGGCCAGTGGTTGTGTGCTGGTCGACGTGCGGGAGGACGACGAATTCCTCGGTGGTCACATCCCCGGTGCCCTCCACGTGCCTCTGGGGGACGTGCCGGACCGATTCGGTGAGATCCCGGCCGAGGGCACCGTCTACGTGGTGTGTGCCATGGGCGGACGCAGCGCCCGCGCCGCCGAGTTCCTGAGGGCGAACGGCATCGATGCCGTCAACGTCGCCGGCGGCACACAGGGCTGGGTCGAGAGCGGCCGTGAGGTGCAGCGAGGGTCGGGGACCCCCTGAGCGGGCCCCGTTTCCGGATCGTCGACACCGACGAGGGCCTCGCCGAGGTCATCGACGCGCTCTTCGAGCACGACGCCTACGCCCTCGACACCGAGTTCCATCGGGAGCGGACCTACTGGCCCCGACCGGCACTCGTGCAGGTGGCGTGGCCCGGCTCCGTGGTTCTGGTCGACCCGTTGGCCGTGGATCTCGCGCCCTTCCGGACCGTGTTGGAGGGGCCTCAGGTGGCCGTCCTCCATGCGGCCGATCAGGATCTCGAGATCCTCGAGCTCGTGTGCGGTGCGATCCCCCGGAACCTGTTCGACACGCAGATCGCCGCCGCGTTCCTGGGCATGTCCAGTCCTTCGTTGGCCACGCTCCTCGAACGATTCGCCGGGGTGAAGGTGGCGAAGGGAGATCGGCTCACCGACTGGTTGCAACGTCCGCTGACCGACGGGCAACTGGAGTACGCGGCCAACGACGTGGCCCATCTGCTGGTGGCCCGACAGCGGATCGTCGAGCACCTCGCCGAGCGCGGCAGACTCGACTGGGCCCTCGACGAATGCGAACTCCACCGTCTGCGCCCGCGTGGCCCGCGCGATCCCGAGGAGGCATGGCGCCGCATCAAGGAGGCCCGCTCGTTGCGCGGTAGAGCCCGCTCGGTGGCCCGCTCGGTGGCGGCGTGGCGTGAACGTCGTGCGGCGGCGCTCGACCTGCCGGTGCGGTTCGTGCTCTCCGACATCGCCCTGGTGGGGATCGCCCAGCGGGCTCCCACCGACCGGGCCGGCCTCGAGTCGGTGCGGGGCTTCGACCGGAACCTCAAACGCGACGTGGTGGCCGACCTGCTCGCCGCGGTGGCCGAGGGGCTGACGCGCCAACCGCCTTCGGATCCCGCCGAACAGGCCACCGGGATCGACCGTGATCTCCGTCCGGCGGTCGCCCTCGTGTCGGCGTGGATCGCCCAGCTGGCCCGCGACCTCGACCTCGATCCGGCCGTCCTCGCCACCCGGGGTGACGTGGAGGCGCTGTTGCGGGGTGACCCCGAGGCCCGACTCGGTCGGGGCTGGCGGGCCGAGTTGGCGGGATCGGCGGTGCGTCGTCTGGTTTCGGGCGATGCCGCCGTGGCCTTCGCCGGGAACGGAGAACTGGTGATCGAGGAGCGCTCCCGGCGACCTCTGGGCTGATCGGGCCGATGTCCCCGGGGGACGGTCGTCGACAACTACACTCGGTGGCTGCGTGGGACCGTCGTAAGGAGTGATCGTTGAAGAAGGGTCGGCATCGGCGCTTCGAGGAGGCTCGAGCCCTCAAGCGCAGCAACGACAACCTCGACGCTCTCCTCGATGCCCGGGACGAGGAGCCCTGCCCCGAATGCGGGGCCGATCCGGGCCACGACCACTCCTCGTGGTGCATGTACGACGGTGAGGCGGACCGCGACGACGGCGCTTGGCCGGCCTGAGACGAACCGCGCTCCCAAGTGATCCACGAACCCTCCCAACTGCGGACCGTCGCGCTCGTCGCCCATGTCGACCACGGCAAGACCACCCTCGTCGACGCCATGCTGCGCGCCACCGGGACCTTCGGTGAGCATCAGGCCGTGGTCGACCGGGTCATGGACTCGGGCGATCAGGAACGTGAGCGCGGCATCACGATCCTGGCCAAGGCGGCGTCGGTGGACTGGCGCGACTTCCGGATCAACCTCGTCGACACCCCCGGGCACGCCGATTTCGGCGGTGAGGTCGAGCGGGCCCTGGCGATGGTCGACGGCATCGTGCTGCTGGTCGACGCCGCCGAGGGCCCCCTGCCACAGACCCGGTACGTGCTGTCGAAGGCCATGGCGGCCGGCCTCCCGGCCGTCGTGGTGCTCAACAAGGTCGATCGGGCCGACGCCCGGCCCGACGAGGTCCTCGACGAGATCTACCAGTTGTTCCTCGATCTCGACGCCGACGAGGACGCCATCGACTTCCCGATCGTGTCGGCCATCTCTCGGGAGGGTCGGGCGGTCACCGGCGTCGGGATGCCCGGGCCCGAGGACGATCTGACCGCCCTGTTCGAGGCGATCGTGGCGGCCGTTCCCGCTCCCGGTGGCGATGTCGATGCACCGTTGCAGGCGATCGTGACCAACCTCGACGCCTCCGAGTACCTCGGGCGGCTCGCGGTCGGCCGGGTCGTCAACGGTCGACTGCGACGGGGTGAGCAGGTCGCACTCTGCGTCGAGGACGAGGGGCAGCCCCCGTTGCGGCGCAAGCTCACCCAACTCCTGTCGTTCTCCGGTATCGGGCGACTCGAGGTCGACGAGATCGCGGCCGGTGACCTGTTCATCGTCGCCGGGTTCCCGGAGGTGGAGATCGGTGACACCCTCGCCGATCCGTCCGACCCGCGGCCGCTCGATCGGCTCACCGTGGACGAGCCGGTGCTGCGCATGTCGTTCGGGGTGAACACCTCCCCGTTCGCGGGCAAGGAGGGGAAGTACCTGACGTCGCGGCACCTGCGCGAGCGGCTGGACCGGGAGATCCTCGGCAACGTGTCGATCCGTCTGGCCGAGACCGATTCGCCCGACGTCATAGAGGTCGCCGGTCGCGGCGAACTCCAACTCGCCGTCCTCATCGAGACGATGCGTCGCGAGGGGTACGAACTCCAGGTCAGTCGACCGGAGGTCGTCGTCCGTGACATCGACGGCGCCCGGCACGAACCGCTCGAACGGGCGGTCATCGACGTGCCCGACGAGCACGTGGGGACGGTCACGCAGGCCCTCGCGCCCCGCAAGGGACGTGTCAACGATCTGCGCCCCGGCGACACCGGTCGGACGATCGTCACGGTGGAGGCGCCGGCCCGGGGCCTGCTGGGATTCCGCTCGCAACTGCTGACCGCGACGCGAGGCACTGCGCTGTTGCACCAGCATCACGCCGGCTGGACGCCGTGGGTCGGGGAGCTGCCGACCCGCAAGGGCGGGGCGATGATCGCCGATCGGGAGGGCGTCGCCACCGGCTACGCCCTCGACAACCTCCAGCAGCGCGGGGAGTTGTTCATCCAACCGGGCGAACGGGTCTACGAGGGGATGATCGTCGGCGAGAACGCGCGCTCCGACGAACTCCACGTCAACGTCGTCCGTGAGAAGCAGAAGACGAACATCCGCACCCATTCGGCCGACGAGGCCATCAAGTTGGTGCCGCCGCGCGAGATCACGC
>VERC01000112.1 GCA_018882825.1 Acidimicrobiia bacterium
ACACCCCATCCCACCATCGGGTGCACCACGGCACCCAACCCGAGTACCTCGATCGCAATCACGGCGGCATCCTGATCGTGTGGGACCGACTGTTCGGCACCTTCCAGCGGGAATCGACCCGAGTGCGCTACGGACTGACTCGAAACATCTCCACCTTCAACCCGTTGCGCATCGCCACGCACGAGTACCGCGACATGCTGCGCGACGTCGCCGGGGCCACCACGTGGCGCGAACGTCTCGGTCACGTGTTCGCCCACCCCGGTTGGGGGAAGCGTCGACGCAACCGCAACGAACGGTGGGAACTGGCCAGCTGATCGCCGGCGCGGTACCGGTCGATTCAGCGATTGGCGGGACGCGACCGCGACAGGTGCGCTCCGGCATCGGCGAGGATCAACTGACCGGTGATGCACCGAGCCAGATCACTGGTCAGGAACACCGTGAGACGAGCCAACTCGTCGGCCGTCGTCTCGCGTTGCAGTGGTGTGGCCGCCACCAGGGCTCGGTAGTGCTCGTCGTCGAAGGCGTCGCGCACGGTCTCGGTCATGGTCGTACCCGGGGCGATCGCCACCACGCGGATCCCGTGGGGGCCGAGTTCCACCGCCATCGTCTGGGTGAGGTGGTTGATGGCCGCCTTGGCCGCGCCGTAGGCGGCCATGTTCGGAGACGGCCGGGTGGTCTCGCCGGAGGAGACGTTCACGATCACTCCACCACCGGTGCCGATCATGTGGCGGGCCGCCGCTTCGCTGGCCAGCGCGGTGATCACGAGGTTCTGGTCGACGAGGTTGCGCCAGTGCGCGCCGGTGAGCGACAGGAACGGTCCCGGTCGCTCATCGCCGTACATCCCGATGTTGTTGACCAGCATGTCGAGACGACCGCCGAATCGACGCACTGCGTCGTCGATCATGGCCACCAGCTGCTCGTCGTCACGGGCATCGGCGATGAGGGCGAAGGCCCGACCGCCCTCGTCGACGATCGACCGCACCGTGGCCGCGGCCTGCGCGTCGCGCACATCGTGGACGGCGACCGTTGCGCCCGCCCGGGCCAACCACCGGGCGATCTCGGCCCCGATCCCGGCGCCCGAGCCGGTGACGAGCGCCGTTCGCCCACTGTGGTCGATGGTGATGGCCACGGTCAGACCTGACCGGTGAACAGGGCGATGAGGCGGTCGACCGCGGCGTCGGCCCACGACTGCAGGGTCGGCTCGTCGGTGCCGCCGATGGGATGGGGCAGCACCAGCAATCGCGTGTCGGGCGCTCCGAATGAGGTCGACAACGTGGTGGCCACCGGATGGAACTGCGTGGTGGTGGTGACGACGGTGGGGATGCCGTTGCGTTCGAGCTCGATGGCGTCGTGCACCGAGTACGCCGTGCACGATCCGCAGTCGGCGGCACCCGTGATGACCAGATCGGCCTGGGCCAGCAGGAGTTCGAGTCGATCGGGCGCCAACGGAATGGCGGCGTTGGCCGACAATCCCAGCGGGCCCTTCTTGGTGATGACCGACACCACCGCCCCGGTGCGGGCCGCCAGCGACTCGGCCGCTCTGGTCATCACCACATCGGCGTTCGGTTTGCCGTTGTCGAGCACACCGATGCGCAGACCCCGCAGGCTCGATGGCGAGGTGGCCAGTCCGGCCGACAACGGACCCGGTTCGGAATCGGGCAGGTACACGGAGACGGTCATGTCATCCCTCCACCGGCAGGGTCACGCTGCGGGTCATGCCCCAGGACGGCACCACGAGCGAGTGCTTGCCCGGACCGCCGGCCACCACCACACGGATGTTGTCGGCATCGCCGGTCATCGGCAGCAGGGCGTCATCATCGACCGCCTTCATCCACGCCGCCCACGCCAGTTCCTGGAAGTGCTTGCGGAACAACCACGCCGGCAGACGAGCGGTGTTGAACAGGTAATCGGAGACGTCGCGCCGCGTCATGGCTCGCTCGGCGATCGACGCCGCGTGTTCGGGACCGAGCACGATGAAGTACTCCGCCTGACTGATTGGTGCGTTGTTCTGACCGAGCGAGGTCATCGCCGAAGCGATCTTGTCGAGGATCAACGCCGGATCACCGGCAGCCTCGGCATCGTGCACGTTGTGGGGACCTTCTCCGCAGTGCACGGTCACCGCACTGGGCGCGTCGATGCCCAACGACATCGGATAGGACTCCCACGGTGTGGCCTCGATGTTCTCGGCCGCGCAGAACGTGTACTTGGCCGGTTGACCGTGCGTGGCTGCGTCACCGAAGCCGGGGCGCGCACCAGCCACGTGCAACAGCACCAGACGCACGGCCCGGCCCACGGTGGCGTTGGCCCGATTGCCGGGTCCGAAGGCACCGACGCCACCGGTGAAGCCGGCGGTGTGCACGATCTCACCATGTACCAGCACCATGGGCGCCACCGGATGTGTGGTGGCGTTGACGCCGCGGAGGTTGACCTGCGGGCGCGACAACGCCCGCAACGCGGTGAGCACCACCGGGAACGTCTCGGGCGGACACCCGGCCATCACGGCGTTGATGGCCACCACCCGCCGGGTCACGATCCCCGATCGCGGCTGCAGGGTGAACAACACCTCGTCGGCATCACCGGAGGCGTGGGCCAACATGGCCTCGACGCGCGCCGGAGTGGGGGCGACCACGGGCAGTCCGTCGCCGAGTCCGTGCGCGGCCAACAGGTCGAACATGGCCTCGGGTGACTCGTCGGCGATCTCGGCCATCTCGGGCACATAGGTACGGGGTGATGCGTCGGTCATCGTCGACTCCTCACAGACGGGCACACGCGTCGTGGTAGGCCGCGGCCGCGGCCGCCGGGCCACGCTCGAGGATCGACGCGTTGAAGATCTCACTGGCCACGTAGGGGCGCGCCCCCTTGGCGTCGAACACGTCGAACAGTCCGACGAAGTCGACGATGCCGTCACCGGGCAACTGACGGTTCGACATCGCCTCGGCGAACACGTCGGCGGCCGGTTCGGCTACGGCATCGCACAGTTGCAGGTAGCCCAGCCGCGAGCCGTCGAGCCGGTCGAGCACGGCGACATCCGGTCCACCCGGTTGACGCATCCAGTGCCACGTGTCGAAGCACAGCGCAGCGTTGGGTTCGCCGCAGGCCTCCATCAGGTCGACGGCCGAGGCCATCGTGGCCATGGCCGTCCACGGCAACCACTCGAGACACACCTGCAGGCCGGCGGGGGCGACGAGCGTGCACAACTGGGCCAGACCCTCGAGGGCCGCGCTGCGATCCATCTCGGGTTCGAGCACCACGGTGAGCAGGGCGCGCGCCCCGAGGGCTTCGGCCATGGCGATCGACTGCTCGGCCTCGGCCTCGTTGGCCGGCCCGGGACCCGACGACCATGCCAGCGCTGCTTCCAACGCGCCGGCGCGCAGTCCGCGATCGGCCAGCATCGAGGCCACGGTGTCGACACCGAACATCGAACCGAGGAACGTGTGCAACGACACCGAGGTCGTGCCGGCCGCCGCCACGGCATCGAGCACCGCGGGCAGATCACGAGCCACGGCCACGGGATCAGCGCCCAACGTGCCGATGCACACGCCCACGTCATCGGTCAGTGCCGTCAACGTCCCTCCCCCGTGCGGATCGGCTCTCGGCGGAAAGGACGCTATAGGGTCCGTCGCTCGTGGATCGATCCGCCGCACAGGGCCCGGTGATGTCGGGCGTCGTCGACACCCACACGCACGTGGCGTGCGCCGCCGATCGATCGCCCGACGCGCCGGCCGTCGACGCCAGTGACTGGTGGCGCACCGGCGGGTCGATCGACGAACTGCTGGGCGACCTCGACACCGCCGGTGTGGAGCGGGCGGTGGTGGTGCAGGCGGTGGGTGCCTACGGCTACGACTGTTCGTGCGCGGCGGCCTCGGTGGGAACCCATCGGGATCGCACGGCGCTGGTGGTGGCCGTCGACATGAACGACGATCCCGCTCGAGACCTTTCCGCCCTCCTCGACGACCCACCCTCGGGCGCCGCGATCGCCGGTGTGCGCGCCTTCGGGGTGGGGTCGGTCGACGACTCGTGGCTCACCGACGGTCGGGGCGCGGCGCTGTGGGAACTGGCCGCCGCACGCGGGTTGGTCGTGGTGCCCTGCATCCTCGGCGATCGTTTTGGTGACCTGCGCGCTCTCGTCGAACGCACACCCGGCGTGGTCGTCGCCGTCGACCACTGCGGATTCGGCGACATGTGCGTCGGCGACGCCGATGACAACTTGGCGCAGTTGGTCGATCTGCCGAACGTGCATCTCAAGGTGACGTCGTACGTGCTCGAAGCGGCCGAGGCCGCCGACGGCGACGCGGCGCCGACCCTCGAGCGACTCGTCGAACGGTTCGGTGCCCATCGACTGTGCTGGGGCTCGGATCATCCCCAGGATCGACGTCACGACTACGTCGGCAAACTGGCGCTGGCGACACACGCAGCCCGGTCCCTCGACGACGCGTCACGCAACGCGCTGTTCGCCACCACCGGTCGTCGGTTGTTCTTCGACTGAGACGTCAGGCGAAGCGGGCGCGGAACTCGGTCACGTAGGTGCCGTAGGTCTCGAGCGCCTCGGCGCGGGTGGTGGGGGCGACGGCCGGCATGCGCAGATCGGTGACACCGGCTTCGATGAGCGGCGCGGCGGCGTCCATGGTGGCGGACACGTCGATCGAACCGTCGGCATTGCGAACGGCCGGCGCATGACCCTGCACCTGGAAGCCGGGATCACCGCCGGCATCGGCCACCCGCTGGCGCAGACGGGGAATGGCGGTCACGAGGTCGGCACCATCGGGACCCCACGGGATCCATCCCGAGCCGTAGTCGGCGATGCGTCGCACAACTCGGGCATTGATCGTCCCGCTCACCCAGATGGGGATGCCGCCGGCCTGGCGCGGCTTGGGCATCTGGTGGATGCGTTCGAAGCGCAACTCGGGTGAGTCGTAGTCGGCCACACGCTGCGTCCATAGTTCACGGCACACCTCGATGGTGTGATCGAGCAGTCGACCACGCGCATCGAAGTCGAGTCCGGCGGCGTCGTACTCCTCCTTCTGCCAGCCGACACCGATGCCGAGATCGATGCGACCGTTGGTGAGTACGTCCATGGTGGCCAGGGTCTTGGCCAGCACCACCGGTCGGCGCAGCGCGGCGATGAGGATGGCAGTACCGAGTCGCACGCGGGCTGTGCGGGCGCCCACGGCGGTGAGGAAGATGAGTGGCTCGAGCCAGTTCCCGTCGGCGTCGGTCGGTTGCTTGCCACCGGCCGAGCCGCCCTTCTTCGGATCGGAGTACGCCTCGAGGTCCTCGCCGTAGGCGACGTGATCGGAGACGACGATGCGGTCGATGCCGGCCTCGTCAGCCGCCTCACAGTGCTCGAGGAGGAACTCCCAGTCGCCGGGATCGTCCTGGAAGAAGGTGCGGACCTGGATGGACAGTTGTGCGGGCGTGGTGGCCATGGCCGCCACTCTGTCAGATCGTCCGCCTAGAGTTGATCCCTCGCACCCTGAGGGAGTCACGAGATGCACACGTTCGAGAAGTCCCGGGTGGCCGCGCTGTCCGTCGCAGCCATGCTGATCGTCACATTGTCCGTGGTCGGCGGGGTGCACCGAGCCACTCGGGCCGATGCCCTCGATCTCACTCGGATCGCCCCCATCGTGGCCGTGACTGAGGGACCCGATGCCGAGCAACCGGTGATCGGCTACACGCTGGCGACCCCCGACAGCCAGGAGACCTGTGAACTCCTCCGCATCGACTGGGTGACAGGGCTGACGGTCGATCTGCCCTCCACTCCGACGGCAGATGCCTGCGTCACCGATCTCGCCGTGGCTCCTGACGGGACCGTCTACGGCATCAAGGCGATTGCTCCACCCGAACCCGTGGGCCTGACCTGCTTCTCGAGCTTCTGCGGCCCACCGCTGGCCCGCCTCGTGACATTCGCCGCTGACGGAACGGCGACGAGCATCGAGATCGGGTCCGCCTATAACTACGAATTCAGTCTCGACCTGCTCGGAGTCTTCCGTGGCGTCGCCGTGGACAGCGCCGGTGTGATCCACGTGACCATCAACAACCTGTGGGTCGATGTCACCGACTGCACCCCTGCGCCCTCGCGGGTGCCCGGATCGACATCTGGCGCGTCCCCGGCGGTCACGGTCGCCGACGGCATCTACGACTGGTCGGCGTGTCTGTTCACCGTCGACCCGACGACCGGTGACATGACGCTCGTCGGGCCCTCCAAGTTGCCGGGCAACTTCCTCGCCGGTCTGTCCATCGGCAGCGAGGGCGGTCGGACACTCGCGTTCCTCATCGCTCCGTCGAGCGTGGCGCCCTCGTCGATCGATGCGGCCTACTGGGGCGCAGTCGACCTCGCCACCGGTGAGGTCACGCCCACCGGGTCGACCTATCCGACTTCGAACGGGATGTTCGATCAGTTGCGCTCCCAATCGATCATCTACGCGCTGGTGGAGGACCCCGCCACGGGTACCTACCGCACTGCGACGGTCGATCCCCTCACCGGAGCCATCACCTCGATCAACGATCTGCGCACCGAACTCCCACCGCGGCCGGAGCCGGTCGCACCCGCGTTCACCGGCTGAGATCGTCCACCTTCAGGCGTCGAGGCGGCGGGCGACGCTCAGTTCGTGTCCCGCTGGGTCGACGATGTGGAAGTACCGCTCGCCCCACGGGGCATCGGTCGGCGCCATCGCCGGACTGTGCCCCGCGGCCACGAAGGCGCCGTGCACGGCATCGACATCGTCGACCCACACGATGAACCGTCCCCACGGTCGGCCCGGTGACCATGTCGGATCCAGCTGCAGGTTGAGGAACGATCCGTCAGGGAACGTCATCGTGGTGAAGGCCGAGCCGGACCCGCCGTAGGCGATGGGCGCACCCAGCACGCCGTAGAAGGCCACCGACGCGGCCATGTCAGCCACCGTCAGGGTGACGGCGCTCAAGGCCTCGGAGTGTTCGTGTTCATGCCTGCGCGTGCGCTCGTGCCCGTGCCTGTCCTTCTGTTCCACCGACTCATCTGGTCACATCGGCGGCCCTCGCGCAACCCCGTCGCGCAATCCGGACGGCGCGTTTCCCCTGTTCAGGGGGGGTGTCACAGGCGGTTGTCAGTCTTCTGGTGTCCCCTTCCCCCATCAGGAGCCGCCCGAATGGAACGAGCCCCCCGATCCACCCCCACCCCTGGCAACCGCCTCCCGGCGGGGGTCGTCACCGATCCCACGCAGGATCCGGTCGTCATGGCCTTCTGGAGCACTGTCGATGTCGTGCTGCGCCGCCGGTCCAATGTGGTGGCCGGTCAGCACGCCGATGACGTGCGGCAGCGAGTGGCCGTGCAGTTCTTCTCCGCCCCGTACATGGTGATGGCCTCTTACACCCCGGAGGCCTTCGCCAACGTGGCGCTCTCCTCGCGGGCCGCCGATCAACGTCGTACCGAGCGCATCCAGCGTGGCGAGGGCGCCCGACAGCAGCGTGATCCGGTCACCGGCGAGGTCCACAGCGCCCGCCAGGTGTGCGGACTCGACGCCCTCGATCCCGACAGCGAGCGCATCGGCGACGTCGACGAGTTCGAGTTCCGACTCGTCCAGGCCGACGAACTGCGCAATGC
>VERC01000113.1 GCA_018882825.1 Acidimicrobiia bacterium
GCTCACCGGTCGAGCGCGTCGTTGAGATTGCCCGAGCGGAGCCCCTCGAGGTCGACGGTGACGTAGCGATAGCCCGCGGACCTCACGGCGACGACGACCTGCTCACGCCGGTCGATCATGCTGGCCAGATCGGCGACGGGAACCTCGATGCGAGCCACGTCGCCGTAGTGACGCACCCGGAGCGCGGTGAACCCGAGACCGTGCAGGGCCGCCTCGGCCCGTTCGACACGACCGAGCACCCCGACGGTGACGGCCGTGCCGTAGGGAACCCGCGACGACAGACATGCCGCCGCCGGCTTGTTCCATGTGCGCAAACCCAATCGGCGCGAGGCCTCACGCACCGTCGCCTTGGTGAAAGCACTGTCGACCAACGGGAACTGCGCACCGCGTTCGGCGGCCGCGCGCTGACCGGGTCGATGATCGTCGAGATCGTCGAGATTCACACCCAGCACGGCCACCGCGCCGCGATCGGCGGCCATGGGCTCGAGCACGTCCATGAGTGCGGTCTTGCACCGGAAGCAGCGATCGGCGTCGTTGCGCACGTACTGCTCGTCGTCGAGTTCGGTGGTCTCGACCTCGACCCACGACAGGCTCCACTCCCGAGCCAGTTCGGCACAGTCATCGCGTTCACGACCGGCCAGTGAAGGTGACACTGCCGTGACGGCGACGGCCCGGTCGCCGAGTTCGTCATGGGCCATGCGGGCGAGGAAGGCGGAATCGGCACCGCCGCTGAAGGCCACCACCACCGATCCGAGGTTCCGCAGCTCGACGCGCAGACGCTCGATGGCGTGATCGACCTCGTCACCGATCGGATCGGAGCCGACTCGCGACATGGTGCCTCAGTCGATGCCGAGCTCGGCCAACACGTCGGCGACCGGTGCGACCATGCCCGTGTAGAACGGTCCGAATTCGGCATAGAGGGCCGAGGCCCGATCGAACCGCATCGTGTAGACGACCTCCTTGAGATCGTCGGGAGCCGTGGCGAACAGGGTCACGCCCCACTCCCAATCATCGAGACCAGCCGAACCGGTGACGACCTGCACGACACGGCCAGCGAAGTTGCGGCCGGATGCTCCGTGCTCGTACATCAACTCCTTGCGCTCGTCATAGGGGAGGGTGAACCAGTTGTGGACGTCGCCCCGCTGCTTCGACATGGGATAGAAGCACCAAGCCGGCTTGTCGGCCGGCGGCAACTGCGGGGTGAGCCGCGCCGACCGCTGCGGTTCGGGCACGCCCTGGGCGTACTCCGAGAGTTCGGTGAGCGAGACGTACGAGTCGGCGATCTCCAGTCCGGCGGCCTGGAGTGCGGCCTGCAACCGGCGGATGCGCCACAGATCGGTTCCGACGGCCATGAAGGCGAGGTCGGCCTTGTGCCCGAGGATGGCGACGGTGACCACCTGATCACCATCGGACTGGGCCTTCTCGACGGCGGCGATCACGGCATCGGCATCGACCAGCGGACCCGACCTGCAGAACAGGTGCACCACGGCCATGCCGACGTTGGGGGAGACGGACTCGATCACACCTGCAGTCTACGGGCCCCGGCCCCCGAGGATTCCGGAGCGGCACTGGCGATCAGGCCCGCTCCAGCGTCACCACGGCGTTGTAGTCGGGAACCCGCGAGGCCGACTCGCGGTGCTCGGGCCCGGCCGCCAACAACACATTGCCCTCGGGCCAGTACACCTGCAGCGATCGACGGGCCAGGCGGGCGCGTCGGGCCCGCCCCGTGTACTCCCCCGTCTCGCTGCGCAGCACCACCCGGTCACCATCGGCGATGCCGAGCCGGTCGGCATCGAACTCGTCGATGAAGACGGCGTCGCGTCGGGCACCGGTGAGGGGATCGTGATCACCTTGCACGATGGTGTTGAACTGCTTGCCGCGGCGGGTGGAGACCAGGAAGGCGCCCTCAGGAAGTTCGGTGGACGGTCGCTCGAGCACGCTGAACCGCCCCCGACCGTCGACGGTGGGGAAGACACCGCCCTCGCACAGGTGCGGACCGCCCCACTGCACCTGATCACCGGTGGCGGCCAACGTCTCGATCCCGGCGTAGGCCGGCACGACGCGGGCTATCTCGGCCCGCAGCGACCGGTTGTCGGGCCACGCGAACGCGTCGACCAGTTCGGGGCGCACCCGGGTCGCCACGTCGGCGAACAGTCGCCATTCACTGCGGGCCTCGCCGATCTGCCGGGGGATCTCGGGCGAGTAGACGATGCGCCGCTCAGTGGTCGTCTCGGTACCGCCACCCTCCTGCTCGTAACGGGTGCTGACGGGCAGGAGGATCACGTCGTCGCCGGGCAACAGCATCTGGGTGTTGACGACGATGTCCTGGTGCACGCGCAACGGCACCGCCTCCATGGCCCGCTCCACCATGGCCGGATCGGGCAATGCCTCCAGGAAGTTGCCGCCCGACATCCACAACACATCGAGTTCGCCGCGCAGTGCAGCCTCGGGAATCTCGGCGGCGGTCATCCCGGAGTGATCGGGCACGTCGAAACCCCACTGGGCCGACAACGCGGCGGCGCTCTCCGGCGTCGGCGTCACCCCTCCGGGCAGCGCCGTGGCGTAGGCGCCCATCTCGGCGCCGCCCTGCACACCGCTGTGCCCGCGCAGGGGCATGAGTCCGGCGCCATCGCGTCCGACGTTGCCCCGGGCGAGCGCCAGGTTGACGATGCCGCGCACGCCCTCGCCGGCATGCACGTGCTGGGTGATTCCCATCGACCACAACAGCACGGCACTGTCGGCCCGGGCGTACTCGTCGACGAAGGCGTCGAGTTGAGCCATGGTCAGACCGCACTCGTCGAGCAACGTCTCGTACGACACGGCGGCGAGGGCGGCGACGACGTCGTCCCATCCGGAGGTGTGCTCGGCGATGAAGACGTCGTCGACCGCTCCCCGCTCGATCAGTCGCTTCAGCGCGGCATCGGCCAGCGCCACATCGCCGCCGGGCCGCACCGGTACGTGCAGGTCGCACATCTTCGTGCCGAAGATGGCCGACTCGGTGGTGGATGGCACCCAGTAGCGGTCGAGACCCGGTTCGAGGTACGGGTTCACCACCACGACGCGGGTGCCGTTCACCCGGGCCTTGTAGAGGTGCTTCATGAACACGGGTTGGTTGTTGGCCGGATTGGCACCCCAGATGACGAGCAGATCCGTGGTCAGCACGTCGGACAATGAGCACGTGGTGGCGGCCACACCGACGGTCGACTTCAGCGCCGTGGTCGATGGCGCGTGACAGATGCGGGCCGCCGAATCGACATTGGCGATGCCCATGGCCCGAGCCGCCTTGCCGGCCACGTAGTAGGTCTCGTTGGTGATGCCGCGACTGGTGACGAACATGCCGACGCGCTCGGGAGTCGTGCTCGTGATGCCGACGGTGAGAGCGCCGAGGGCCTCGTCCCAGGAGATGCGGGTGAAGCCGCGTTCTCCGCGGCGACGCCGCATGGGATGGGCGAGCCGCCCCATCGATCGAAGTTCGGCGCCCGAACGGAGGCGCAGTGACGCCACGTCGGCCAGCGCGTCCTCGGGCATGGCGTCGAGCGTGTTGATCTCGAGCAGACGCAGACGCGTGAGACACAGGTGGACGTCGTCCATCGTCCAGTCGTGCAGGCCGGCGACCCCCAGAGCGCACCCGTCGCACACACCCTGGGTCAACACCTTCCATGCGTAGCGACCGTGACGTCGGTTCCGCCACGCCAGCTTCACCATCTCCACGTGATGGAAGGGCTTGTCGAGTCCGATGCCGAGCGGCCGCCAGTCGGCCCACAGTCGGGGATTGATGCGCCCCATCAGTTCACCTCGGGCTCGGTGTAGACGTTGGCCTCGTCGCCGCGTACGAACCCGACGAGGGTGAGGCCGGCGCGTTCGGCCGTCTCCACGGCCAGAGCCGAAGGAGCCGAGACGGCGACGACGAGTTCGAATCCGGCCGACCAGGCCTTCTGCACGATCTCGAACGAGGCTCGCCCGCTCACGAACAGCCCCAGTCCGATGGCCGGCACCCGACCGTCGAGCAGCAGGCGGCCCACGACCTTGTCGACCGCGTTGTGTCGACCGATGTCCTCGCGCACCACCGACACCTCGCCGGACCGGTCGAAGGCGGCCGCCGCATGCACCCCACCGGTGGACTCGAACAGTCGTTGCGCGCTGCGGACCGACTCGACGACGCCGAGCGCCACCTCGAGTGGCCATGGCGCATGGTTCGGAATCGGGGCGAGTCGGGCGGTGAGCTCCTCGATCTGTTCAGATCCGCAGATCCCGCACGACGAGGACGTGGTGGTGAGACGGGCCCGGGGCTCGGGAGCGAGTCCACCGGTCTCGACACTGACGACGTTGAACTCGGTCTCCATCGCCGATCCCGTGCCGCAGTAGCGGCAGGTCTGGACCGGCGCCCCGGCCAGCAGACCGTCGCTGTGGCACAGGCCGACGGCCAGTTCGAAGTCGTCCCCCGGCGTCCGCATGGTGGTGGCGACCAGATGACCGTCGAGTCGGATCTCGAGGGGTTCCTCGACGATGACCGCTTCGGGACGACGGCCACCGACGAACTGTCCACCCAGTCGGCGGGCCAACACGGTCTCGGAGCGCCGACGGGTCATGCCGTGACGGTACCGGTCCACAGCCGTCGCCCGGCCCGTCGACCGTTCGATTCGACACCCGACGCGCCGATGGGCGCCCCGCAGGGCGCCCACCGAACGAACTGCGACCTGATCGGTCCGATCAGAAGTCGTCCATGCCGGGCATGGCCGGACCCGAGGCCTCGGGCTTGTCGGCGATCACAGCCTCGGTGGTGAGGAACAGCGCAGCGATCGACGCAGCGTTCTGCAGAGCGGAACGCGTCACCTTGGCGGCGTCGATGATGCCGGCCTTGACCAGATCCTCGTACTCACCGGTGGCGGCGTTGAGACCCTCGGAGGCGCCGTCCATGTTGCGCACTCTCTCGACGACGACACCGCCCTCGAGACCGGCGTTGGTGGCGATCTGCTTCAGCGGCTCCTCGAGGGCATGGGCCACGATGCGCGCCCCGGTGGCCTCGTCACGATCGAGATCCTTGGCCACGTCGAGCACCCGGGCCTGGGCCCGGAGCAGGGTCACGCCACCACCGGCGACGACACCCTCCTCGATGGCGGCCTTGGTGGTGCTGACCGCGTCCTCGATGCGGTGCTTCTTCTCCTTGAGTTCCACCTCGGTGGCGGCACCGACCTTGAGAACGGCGACACCACCGGACAACTTGGCCAGGCGCTCCTGGAGCTTCTCGCGGTCGTAGTCGGAGTCGGTCTTGTCGATCTCGGCCTTGATCTGAGCGATGCGGCCGGAGATGTCGGCCTCGACGCCAGCGCCCTCGACGATGGTCGTCTCGTCCTTGGACACGACCACCTTGCGGGCCTGACCGAGCAGGTCGAGGGTGGTGTTCTCCACCTTGAGACCGACGTCCTCGGTGATGACCTGACCACCGGTGAGGATGGCCATGTCCTGCAGCATCGCCTTGCGGCGATCACCGAAGCCCGGGGCCTTGACGGCCACCGAGTTGAAGGTGCCGCGGATCTTGTTGACCACGAGGGTGGCCAGCGCCTCGCCCTCGATGTCCTCGGCGATGATCACCAGCGGCTTGCCCGCCTGCATGACCTTCTCGAGCACCGGCACGAGATCGCGCACGGCCGTGATCTTCGATCCGACGAACAGGATGTACGGGTTGTCGAGCGACGCCTCCATGCGGTCGGTGTCGGTCACGAAGTACGGCGAGATGTAGCCCTTGTCGAAGCGCATGCCCTCGACCAGATCTATCTCCATCCCGAAGGTGTTCGATTCCTCGACCGTGATGACGCCGTCCTTGCCCACCTTGTCGATGGCCTCGGCGATCATCTCGCCGATCTCCGGGTCAGCGGCGGAGATGCCGGCCACCTGGGCGATCTGCGACTTGTCCTCGACGTCGGCGGCCACCGCGTGGATGGCATCGACGGCCGCGGCCACGGCGGTCTCGATGCCCTTCTTCAGCGACATCGGATTGGCGCCGGCGGCCACGTTGCGCAGACCCTCACGCACCATCGACCAGGCCAGCACCGTGGCGGTGGTGGTCCCGTCGCCGGCGACGTTGTCGGTCTTCTTGGCGACCTCCTTGACCAGCTCGGCACCGATCTTCTCGTAGGGGTCCTCGAGTTCGATCTCCTTGGCGATCGACACGCCGTCGTTGGTGATCGTCGGGGCGCCCCACTTCTTGTCGAGCACCACGTTGCGGCCCTTGGGGCCGAGCGTGACGCGCACGGCATCGGCGAGCTGGTTCATGCCTCGCTCGAGACCGCGGCGGGCCTTCTCGTCGAATTCGATGATCTTCGCCATCGGGTTTCCTCTCCGTGTTCCGTCGGGGGACGGGATTCCTGCGGCAACCGCCAGCGGGCGGCTGCTTAGCACTCTCGCTATGAGACTGCTAACAGGAAACCACCGTCAGGCGCCGATCGCAACCCGGGGACCGGACGACCGAGGAGGTCGCCCGGACGGATCAGGCCCCGCCGGCCACCGCCTGCATGATCGACACGGTGACCCCGTCGGGCACGGGGGTGTCGAGACCCTGCAGGAAACGCACGTCGTCGTCGTCGACGAACACGTTGACATAGCGCACCAGGGCGCCATCGTCGCCGAGCAACTTGGCCCGGAAGCCCGGATGGGCCGCCTCGAGACTGGACAGCACCTGGGCCACGGTGGCTCCCTCGACCTGCACGGTGGACTGACCGGCGGTCAGGGGACGGAACACCGGGGGGACTCGGACGGTGACGCTCATCGGGTACCTCGGGGAGTTCGAACGACGCCGAACCCTAGCGGGCGGGTCCGGGGTTCCCCACCGGCGGGTGAGGGTGGGCGCTTGCCAGCGGGGGGCGGGTCGCCGACGATGGGGCGGTGAGCACCCCCCGGACCCACGTCGCCAACGAGTTCGATCCGACGGCGCTGGCCACCGCCAAGGGGGAGACCACGGTGTCGGTGTGCATCCCGGCCCGCAACGAGGAACCGACCGTCGGCCAGATCGTGGAGCGGATCCGTGTCGATCTCGTCGACGGTCTCGGACTGGTCGACGAGATCGTGGTCATCGACGACCACTCCACCGACCGGACCTCGGCGGTGGCGGCGGCCGCCGGGGCGACGGTCGTCGACGCATCGGCCGTGCTGACCGAACACGGACGGGGTCACGGCAAGGGTGAGGCGTTGTGGAAGTCGTTGTACGCGTCCTCCGGTGATCTCGTGATCTGGGTCGACGCCGACGTACGTGACTTCTCGACACGGTTCATCACCGGACTGCTCGGACCGTTGCTCACCGATCCGACGATCGGGTTCGTGAAGGGGTTCTACGAGCGACCGGTGGACGGACAGGTGCGCGGCGGTGGTCGGGTGACCGAACTGGTGGCCCGTCCGTTGCTCACGATGTGCTTCGGGGAACTCGCCGGCATCGTGCAACCGCTCTCGGGGGAGTACGGCGGTCGCCGCACCGTCCTCGAGCAGATCGGTTT
>VERC01000114.1 GCA_018882825.1 Acidimicrobiia bacterium
CGTCGAGGAAGCGGCTGGGCGGGTTGTACTGGGTGCTGCCGTACATCGTGCGGCACCACGCGTGCGAGAGATGGAGCCGCTCCTTGGCGCGGGTGATGCCGACGTAGGCCAGCCGGCGCTCCTCCTCCAACTCGTCGGGGTCGCCGATCGACCGGGAGTGGGGGAACACGCCATCCTCCAGACCGATCATGAACACGCACGGGAACTCGAGCCCCTTGGCCGAATGGAGCGTCATGAGCACCACCGAGGACTCGTCGCCGTCGAGCGCGTCGATGTCGGCCACCAGACTCACCTGCTCGAGGAACTCGTCCACCGAACCGACCTCGCGGGCCGCGCCCACCAGTTCGGCGAGGTTCTCGATACGACCGTCGGCCTCCACCGAATGTTCGGCCTCCAGCTCGGCGACGTAACCGCTCCGCTGCAGCGCGGCCTCCAGCACCGTCGCCGGACCACTCTCGACCATCGGCGTGAGTTCGTCGAGGAGGGTGAGGAACATGGCGATGCCCTTGGCCGCCTTGCCCGTCACTCCGGCAGCGGGGGCCTCGCGCAGCGCCTCGATGAACGACAGGCCGTGGGCCCGGGCATGGGCGTCGAGCCGGCCCACCGAGGACTCCCCCACCCCGCGCTTGGGCACGTTGAGCACCCGCTTGCAGCTGACCTCGTCGGCCGGGTTGACCGTCAACCGCAGGTAGGCGAGCGCATCCTTGACCTCGCGACGGTCGTAGAACCGCGTGCCGCCGATCACCCGGTACTGGATCCCCATGCGCACGAGGAACTCCTCGAGCACCCGGCTCTGGGCGTTGGTGCGATAGAGCACGGCGCAGTCGCCCCAGCGATGGCCGGCGTCGTGCAGGTGAGCGATGCGCGACGTCACCCACTGGGCCTCGTCGGACTCGTCGTCGGCGTGGTAGCGCACGATGGCCTCACCGGCACCGGTGTCGGTCCACAGTTCCTTGGGACGGCGGGACATGTTGTTGTCGATGACGGCGTTGGCCGCATCGAGGATGTTCTGCGTCGACCGGTAGTTCTGCTCGAGGAGCAGCACGGTCGTCTCGGGGAAGGCGTCCTCGAACTCGAGGATGTTGCGCATGTCGGCGCCGCGGAATCGGTACACGCTCTGATCGGCATCGCCCACCACGCAGACGTTGTGATGGACGGCACCGAGGGCGAGGACCATCTCGTTCTGCACGTGGTTGGTGTCCTGGTACTCGTCGACCAGCACGTGGCGGAAACGCCGCTGATAAGACTCCAGCACGTCCGGATGCTCGCGGAACAGACGCACGGTGTTGGTGAGCAGATCGTCGAAGTCCATGGCGCCGGCCGAGAGGAGTCGAGCCTGGTACTCGACGAAGACGTCGGCGATCTTCCGGTCGAAGATCGAGCCGGCGCGCTCGGTGAACTGCGTCGGACCGAGGCCGTCGTTCTTGGCCGCCGAGATGGTGGCCTGCACCGACTTGGCCGGGAACTTCTTGGGATCGAGACCGAGATCGCGGATGACGTAGCCGACGAGCCGCACCGCGTCGGATTGGTCGTAGATGGTGAACGAACCGGGGAAGCCCAGGCGGGTGCCGTCGCGCCGGAGGATGCGCACGCAGGCCGAGTGGAACGTCGACACCCACATCCTGTCGGCCACCGGGCCGACCAGTGCCCTGACGCGCTGACGCATCTCGTCGGCGGCCTTGTTGGTGAAGGTGATGGCGAGGATCTCGAACGGCGAGACGCCGGTGCGGATGAGGTGCGCCACGCGATGGGTGAGGACACGGGTCTTGCCCGAACCGGCACCGGCGATGATCAGCAGTGGGCCCACGGTGTGGGTCACCGCCTCCAGTTGGACCGGGTTGAGACCGGCGGTCAGTTCGTCATCGGTCGGTTCGAGATGGGTGCGCTCGGGCATGACCGGGTCACCCTACCGATGGGGCCGTTCGGCCCATTCCGGTGGACATGACAGGAGCGTACTGTCGAACACATGTACGAGAGCGGAGGCGAGCCAGCGCCGAACGGGGCAGGGGCGACGCCGAACGGGGTTGGGGCGACGAAGGCACCGGGCGCGCCGTCGGCACCGGCCGGGACCGATTCGTCACTGCGGGACGCGCTGCGCGCCCGGGTGTCGATGCTGGGCGATGACGAACTCACCGAAGAGTCGGTACGACTGGCCGCCGCCGTGTCCGCCGCCCAGGCCGAACTGGCGATGGTTCTCGGTGAGGTCGAACGGCGCCGACTCCATTCGCAGTGGGACTGTCCCACGGTCGAGCGGTTCGCCCGCTGGAAGTGTCAACTGGCGTCGTCGCGAGCGGCAGCACTCGGTTCGTTGGGCCGGGCCATGGAGTCGCTCCCGACCCTCGGCGACGCCGTGCTCAGCGGCGAACTGGCCGTCGACAAGGCGGTGGCCATCGCCCGGGTCGCCTCGCCGGTGACCGAGGCGGCGTTGGTGGACCTGGCCCGCCACGCCACCGTCGAACAGACGCGACGTTTCTGCGCCAAGTGGCGACGGGTGGGCGGCGACGCCGTCGACGAGTCTGCGAACGGAACCGATGACGTGAGCGACCGGCGAGCCGACGAGGCGGCGCTCGGTCGCCTCATCGTCATCCACGACGAGGACGGAGTGGAGCTGCGCGCCCGGTTCGATCATGTGCACGGCGCACTCGTGCTCGGCGCACTCGATGCGGTGACGGCCACGGTGCGGGCCGAACGTCGAGATGCCGTCCCGGCCGACCCGGCGACGGCACGACGGCGACGCGGCGATGTCCGCGCCACTCCGGCTTCGGTCGACGAGGTGCCGCGCGAAGGGCTCGACCGCGCCCAGTGGCGGGCCCAGGGTCTCCTGCGGCTGTGCGAACGGGCCGCCGCCACCACCCCGACCACTGTGCACCGGAGCGGGTTCTCGTCCGAGGTCGTGGTGCACGTGCCGGTGAGCACGCTCCTCGATGCCGGCGACGTGGCGGAGATCGAGTCGGACTCGATCGAGTCGACACCGACGCTCGAGCCGAGGGGCATCGGACTGACCCGCGAGCTGGCACGGTTGCTGGTGTGCGACGCCGGACTGCACACCGTCCTCGAGGACGGGTCCGGCGATCCTCTCCACGTCGGGCGACGACGATCCTCCGTCAGCGCCGTGCAACGGCGCGCCGTCCACGCCCGCCACCCTCACTGCACCTGGCCCGGATGCACGTCCATGACGGTGCAGTTGCATCACCGCCACCATCGGGTGGCCGGCGGTCACGACGACATCGAGAACCTCGTCCCGCTGTGCACCTGGCATCACGGGGTGGTGCACCGTCGTTCGATCGTCGTCGGTCGCCGTCCCGACGGGACGCTCGAGTTCGTCCGTGGCGATGGGTCGCACGTGGGCGACGAACCTTCTGGCGGAGCGCCCGTCACGCCTCCCGGAACCGGATCCGCTGGTGAGCGATTGCGTGAGCGACAACGACGACACGGCATCGATGTCGACAGTCCCCTGCGCGCCTCGCAGTGGATGAACGACCCGTTCCATCTGAGCGATGTGATCGCCGCCGTGGCCGATCGACGCGACGCTGCACTGCGGCGGACCGTGCCGACCTGAACGACGGATCCCGTGCTCGGTCAGTCGTCCTCGGGCAACAGTCGTGCGCGCAGGAAGCCGAGCACACCATCGAGCGCGGCGCGGGTGGGATGGCCCGGCTCGTCGACGAGATCCTCCGTCAACACGGAGTGCGCGCCCTTGCGGATACCCCACTGGTTCCCGGGTGAGGAATCGATCTCCACGGCGATGAAGCCGTCGCCGAGTGCGCGTCGCAGAGTGGCGAAGCGATCGTCGGGCACCGCTCGGTCGCCGGTGAAGCGCAGACCCATGACGCACATTCCGTCGGCCGTGCGTTCCTGCACGACCCGCAGGTCGGCCGGAGACAGGTGGATGCTGGCCCGGGCCCGCTTCGACACGGGCAGGGGCAACGAGGGCTGACTGAGCACCGGGGCCAGCACCGTCGGCTCGACCGACATGCCGAGGGCGAAGCCACCGGTGAAGCACATGCCCACCGCGCCGACACCGGGACCACCGCACTCGGCATGGGCGTGTCGGGCCAGGGCCCGCAGCCACACCGAGACCGGCTCGGTGCGACCGGTGGCGAAGGCGGCGAACTCGCGCGACACGCACCCGGTGGCCATCGATCGGAGGATGGCGCCGCCCGACGGCGCGCGTCCCGGCGTGCCGAACAGCACCGGCATCCACACGGTGCACCCCAGCGCCCGCACCCGTCGGGCGAACTCGGCCACTCTCGGGGTGATCCCGGGGATCTCGGCCAGCACGATCACCGCCGGGCCGGCTCCGCTGCGGAACACCCCGTGAGTCACTCCCCCGTGGGTGAACGATCCCCGCTCGAAGTCGTCGAGTGCGTCGTCGAGCGGATCGTCGACATGATCGGCCATGTCCGCACGCTACGTCGTCCGTCGCCCGGAGTAGTAGGAAAGGGCTGCACGCGGGACGGAGGGGGATCATGGAACGCAGTACCGGTCGGTTCGAGGGCAAGGTCGTGTTCATCACCGGAGCGGCGCGGGGTCAGGGCCGCTCGCACGCGCGCCGGTTCGCCGCCGAGGGCGCCAACGTCATCGCCATCGACGCCTGCGCGCCGATCCTGCCCGACGTCGCCTACGAACCGGCCACGGTCGAGGACCTGGCCGAGACCGCCCGACTGGTCGAACAGGAGGGTCGGGGCATCGTCACCCGCGTGGCCGACGTGCGCGACCAGAGTGCGCTCGACGCCGCCGTGGCCGAGGGGATCGACCGCTTCGGTCGACTCGACGTGATCGTGGCCAACGCCGGCGTGGCCAGCTACCACCTCACGTGGGAGGTGCCCGAGGAGCACTGGGCCACCGTGCTCGACGTCAACCTCACCGGCGTGTGGCGCACGGTCAAGGCCGGGCTGCCCGCCATGATCGAGGCGGGCAACGGCGGCGCCATCACGTTCATCAGTTCGGCGGCCGGGCTGCGCGGTTACTCCTACCTGGGCCACTACGCCGCCACCAAGCACGGTCTGGTCGGGTTGATGCGCTCCCTCACCCTGGAGGTGGGTCAGTACGACATCCGGGTCAACACGATCCATCCCGGCGCCGTCGACACCGTCATGGGCAACGATCCCGACGTGCGCCGGATCATCGCCGAGGACCCCCGCACCACCGCGGCCTACACCGGCCAACGTCCCCTCGACGGCGGCGCCCAGAAGGTGGAGGACATCTCCAACGCCCTGCTGTGGATCTGTTCCGACGAGGCCCGCATGGTCACCGGCGTCGCCCTCCCGGTCGACGCCGGCGCGGCGATGCGCTGAGAGGACCCTCCATGAGCGTGCGACTCCCCCGTCCCAAGCCATTCCGTTTCTCGATCCAGGCAAGCGCCCCCCCGGGCGGCTTCACCGGCACCTCGGCCGACGGCCCTGCGTGGCGGGACCTCGCCCGGCGCACGGAGGATCTCGGCTATTCCTCGTTGACCATCGCCGATCACCTCGACGAGCAGTTCGCCGCCACGCCCGCCATCGTCTCGGCCGCCGAGGCCACCACCACGCTGCTCATCGGCACGTTGGTGTGGTGCAACGACTACCACCACCCCGCGGTGTTGGCCAAGGAGGCCGCCACCATCGACGTGCTCAGCGGTGGACGGCTCGAGTTCGGGCTCGGCGCCGGCTGGATGACGACCGACTACGAGCAGGCCGGCATCAACCTCGATCGCCCGGGAGTGCGCATCGATCGCATGGCCGAGGCGATCACGATCATCAAGGGACTGTTCGGGGCCGGTCCCGTCGACTTCACCGGCGAGCACTACTCCATCACCGGACTGGAGGGGACGCCGAAACCGGTGCAGGCACGCGTGCCGTTCCTCATCGGTGGCGGTGGTCGGCGCGTGCTGTCCATCGCCGCGCGCGAGGCCGACATCGTCGGGATCAACGTCGCCCTCACCGCCGGGGTCATCGATGCCACCGCCGGACCCAACGCCACCGCCGAGGCCACCGACGAGAAGTTGCGATGGATCGCCGAGGCCGCCGGTGACCGGTACGACGATCTCGAACTGCAGACACGGGTGCATCTCGCCGTCGTCACCGACGATCGCCAGTCGTTCGCCGACGCCGTGGCCCCCGCGCTCGGACTCACCGGCGCCCAGGCCCTCGAGTCGCCCCACGCACTGGCCGGCACCGTCGAGCAGTTGTGCGACACGATCGTGGAACGACGGGAGCGCTTCGGACTGTCCTACGTCACCGTCGGCGCCGACGCCATCGACGCCATGGCCCCGGTCGTCGCCCGCCTGGCCGGGACCTGATCGACCCGACCGATCACTCCCATTCGATGGTGCCGGGTGGCTTCGACGTGATGTCGTAGGCCACCCGGTTGATGCCCGGCACCTCGTTGATGATGCGTGACGACATCCGCTCCAGGAGTTCGTAGGGCAGACGGGCCCAGTCGGCCGTCATGGCGTCCTCACTGGTGACCGCCCGGATGATCGCCGGGTACCCGTAGGTGCGTTCGTCCCCCATCACCCCGACCGAGCGGATGTCGGGCAGCACGACGAAGGCCTGCCAGATCTCGCGCTCCAGCCCGGCCGCCTTCACCTCCTCGCGCACGACGGCATCGGCCCGCTGCAACATGTCGACCTTGTCGGGCGTGACCTCGCCGATGATGCGCACGCCGAGACCGGGCCCCGGGAACGGTTGCCGCCACACGATCTCGTCGGGCAGCCCCAGTTCGGTGCCCACCCGCCGGACCTCGTCCTTGAACAGGGCCCGCAGCGGCTCCACCAGTTCGAAGTCCATGTCCTCGGGCAGACCACCCACGTTGTGGTGGCTCTTGATCTTCGCCGCGTCCTTGGTGCCCGATTCGATGACGTCCGGGTACAACGTGCCCTGCACGAGGAACCGCGCATCGGTGAGCCCACCCTTGGCGTCCTCGAAAACCCGGATGAACAACTCACCGATCGCCTTGCGCTTCTCCTCGGGATCGGTGATCCCGGCCAACCGCTCGAAGAACCGGTCGCCGGCGCGCACGTGCAGCAGTTCGATCCCCTGGTGCCGCTGGAACGTCTCCACCACCTGTTCGCCCTCACCCAGACGCATGAGTCCCGTGTCGACGAACACGCAGGTGAGTTGCGCACCGATGGCCCGGTGCACGAGGGCGGCCGCCACCGCCGAGTCGACACCGCCGGACAGTCCGCAGATGGCCCGACCGTCGCCCACCTGGGCACGGATGGCCGCGACCTGCGTCTCGATGATCGACGACATGGTCCACGTCGGCGACAGACCGCACCCGTCGTAGAGGAAGTGCTCGAGCAGTTCCTGCCCGTGGGGCGTGTGCACGACCTCGGGATGGAACTGCACGCCGTACCGCCGCGTCCCGGCATCCTCGAACGCCGCCGCCGGGGTGTCCGGGGTGGACGCGGTGACGACCGCGCCGGCGGGAGGCGCGGTGATCGTGTCGAAGTGGCTCACCCACACCGACTGGGTCCGGG
>VERC01000115.1 GCA_018882825.1 Acidimicrobiia bacterium
GGGCGTGGCCCGGTTGGTGGTGGCCCGCCACAGGGCCTCGCGGATCTGCACGACGCCGTCGGGATCGACCGCCGTCACCGCCCGACCCGTCTCACCGATCATCCACTCGCGACCGATCGTGGGGGTGGAGAACCGGGTGCGGACCATCGACGGCATACCGCCCACGAAGGCCAGGGCCACACCCACGATGGCGACGAGCTGTGTGATCCACGACAGCGAGTAGCCGTCGTAGATGGTGAACGAGAACACCACGTAGGCGACCACTCCGATACCCGTCCACAAGCGGGGCACGCCCGTCTGCACGTCGATGGCGAAGGCGAACATGGCCACGGCGAACAGCACGAGCGCCCACCAGCGGGTGGGCAGGATCCACAGGCCGTACCCGGCGAGGATGAACGAACCGGCCCCGACCACACCGGCCACGCCGACCCCGGCGGTGAACATCTCGAAGATGATGAGGGCGATGCCGACGGTGAGCAGCAGATACGCCACCGCCGGGCTGGCGACGGTGTGCATGAGGTTCGACACCAACGACAACTGACCGAAGCGCACCTGGGTGAGTGGTTCGCGCCGCGTCTCGCCGTTCTCGGCCGTGCGTTCGACCGTCACCACACCGGGCAGGTTGATGAGGAAGTCGCCGACGGTCGGTGCGTCGACGGTGGACACACCGAGATCGGCGGCCTCCTGCGCGTTCACGGTGCGATCGGTGATCGGGGCCAGACGGGCGGTGTCGAGCCCGTCGATGACGGGTGTACCGGCATCACCGAGGCGACTTCCGGGGGCGATACCCACCTGCTGCGCCGCGCCCACAAGTTGTGCGGCGGTCCCGGTGAGACTGGAACCCGACGGCCCCACCCACACGTCGACGGGAACGACCGAGTCGCGCATCTTGGTGAGCAGCGCGGCGAAGGTGGTCTCGTCGACCACGACCCCGGTGGAATCAGTCTGGAGGATGAGGGCGATGGCGCCCTCGGCGTTGGCCTCGTCGATCGAGGTCGACACGAAGTCGGTGAGCACGGGATCGAACAGTCCCGACACCTTGGCGATGGCCACGAACCCGGCCGGCCCACCCTCGTTGATGACGGTGGTGGACGTCTCGGCCGCCACGGGCCGATCGGCGAATGTCCCGAGGACACCGGAGACCACCGCCGCCAGAACGAGAAGCGCACCGACGATCGGTAGCCTGCGCCGACGCCCCTTTCGAGGAGACCATGGGCCCTTCACACTTCTACGCCGAGTCACGAGTGCTCATCGTGGCCGGGAAGGGTGGCGTCGGCAAAAGCACGGCGGCCGCGGCACTGGCCCGGTCGGCGGCTCGGGCCGGTCTGAGCGCCCTGCTGGTGCGTCTGGCACCCGGTGGGCCGGTGGCCGGCCTGTTCGGCGGGAACGAACCCGGTATCGACGAGGTCGTGCTCCGGCCCGCGTCGGTTCCCGAGGCCGCGGTGCGCGGCCGCCTCGTCACGCCCGATCACGCTCTCGCCCAGTACCTCGACGACAACGGTCTGGGCCGGATCACCAGGCGACTGGTGCGGGCCGGCGCCATCGACGTGGTCACCACGGCGGCGCCGGGCATCCGCGACCTGCTGGTGCTGGGCCGGGTCAAGGCCATGGAGGTCGCTCGGGCCGCCGACGTGATCGTGCTCGATGCCCCGGCCGCCGGCCACGCCATCGAGTTCCTGAGGTCCCCCACCGGTCTGCGGGCGGCGGTCGGGTCCGGTCCCATCGCGTCACAGGCCGACGGGGTGCTGGAGATGCTGGCCGACGGCTCGCGCTGTCGGGTGGTACTGGTCGCGCTGGCCGAGGAGACCCCCGTCACCGAGGTGGTGGAGACGGCCTTCGCCCTCGAGGACGAGATCGGTGTGCACCTGGGTCCGGTGCTGATCAACGCCGTGCTCGACGCACCGGTGGGCCTCGAGGGAGAGATCGACATCCTGCGCGGCGCGTCGGGTGACGGTGCGCTCGATGCGGGCGCGATCGAGGCCCTGCGGGCCGCCGCCGCCTTCCGTGTGGAACGGGTGGCGCGCCAACGCGCGCAGATCGATCGTCTGGCCGCCCTGTTGCCGCTGGAGCGCATCGAGTTGCCGTGGCTGGCCACCATCGATCCGGGCCCCGACGATCTGGAACTCCTGGCCGATGCCGTCGACGCCGGCCTCGACGCACTCGCGACACCGGAGTCGACATGAACGCGCTGGCCCGACTGCTCGATGAGCGCAGTGTGCTGGTGTGCGTGGGTACCGGCGGTGTGGGCAAGACCACCACCGCCGCCGCACTGGCCATGGCCGCAGCACGGCGCGGTCGGCGGGTGTGCGTCCTCACCATCGATCCCGCCCGACGCCTGTCCGATGCCATGGGTCTCGATGAATCCGTGCTGGGCAACGAGCCCCGTCGCGTCGAGCTGCCCCGGGCCCGGGACGACGGCGCCGGCCACGGTGAGTTGTGGGCGGTGATGCTCGACACCGCCACCACCTTCGACGCGCTCATCGCCACCTACGCACCGACCCCGCAACAGCAGCAGACGATCCTCACCAACGGCTTCTACCGCAACATCGCCGACTCGATGTCGGGCGCCCACGAGTACATGGCCATGGAGAAGTTGTACGAACTGCACGCCGACGAGCGGTTCGACCTCGTGGTGGTCGACACTCCCCCGACGACCAACGCCATCGACTTCCTCGAGGCGCCGGACCGCATCCGAAGGTTCCTCGACCATCGTCTCTACTCGGTGCTGGTCACGCCCACCGGTGGCCTCGCTCGGGTGGCCAATGCCGCGGCCCGCACCTTCCTGCGCAGCGTGGCCCGCGTCGTCGGAGCCTCGGTGGTCGACGATGCCATCGAGTTCTTCGCCGCCTTCGACGGGATGGAGGAGGGCTTCCGAGCCCGGGCCGCCGCCGTCGAGCGCCTGCTGCGGGCCGAGGGCACGGCGTTCGTGGCCGTGGCCACCCCCCGACCCGATGTGGTGCGGGACGTGCTGGCGTTCTCCGGACTGCTCCGGGGCACCGGCATAGACACCGACGCGGTGGTGGTGAACCGGGTGCATCCCCGGTTCACCGCCGCGATGCCCGCGGGCCTGGAGGATCCCTCACTGGCGCCGTTCACCACCGTGCTGGCCCAGTCGATCGCCATCACCGAGGCCGAGGAGGCGACGCTGGCTCCCCTCCATGCCGTGCTCGACGTAACCGTCGTTCGTGTGCCACTGCTGGACGCCGATGTCCACGACTTGGCGGGCCTCGACGCACTGGGCCCGATCCTGCTGGCCGAGGTCTGAGGCGGCGTCGACCGGGTGCAGATCGGCGCGGATCGCTCCGGTACTGTCTGCGCCGTGCCCACCATCCTGCTCGCCACCGATGCCGACCATGTGCTCGATGAGGTCGACGCCGCCCTGGCCGACGATACGACCACCGTGTATCGGGTGCGTCGGGGCATCGACGTGCTCGGCGCCATCGACACGCTGGCGCCCGATCTGGTGATCCTCGACGAGCAGATCGGCAACATGGGGGGGATCGCCACCTGCATGGCCATCCGCAACGCCGAGAGCGTCGACACCATCCCCATCACCGCCGTGCTGGTGCTGCTCGACCGGGCCCACGACTCGTTCCTGGCCCGACGGGCCGAGGTCGACGGCTGGCTGATCAAGCCCCTCGATGCCGTGCGCCTGCGCGAGGCGGCCCGCGTCCTGATGGCCGGGGAGGCCTACGCCGATCCGGTCGACCCGCTGGCCGCTGACGAGGCCGCCGGCGCGGCCGACGCTGCTGGCGAGACCGCCGACGACGCCGCCCCCGCCGGCGCCTGATCGGGCAGCGGAGCGGGTTCGTGGCCCCGGGCGGGGTCCGTTAGAGTCGCCGGTCCGACGGGCTGTGGCGCAGCTTGGTAGCGCGCTTCGTTCGGGACGAAGAGGTCGTGGGTTCGAATCCCGCCAGCCCGACCACGCGAGAGGGCCCCGGCTTCGGCCGGGGCCCTCGTCAATCCACGACTGCGGAACCGGACGGCGTCACCATCTCCAACTCAGGCCAAGGGGCTGCTTGCTCGCGTTGTAGCTGACCCACCGCTCGTGGCTGCGCATCATGCTCGCCATGAAGGGATCCACCTGGGGTTCGGGCGTCCAGTCCGCGATCATCCGCTTCGAATGCTCGGCCAGTTTCTCCCTGAGGAACGCCACTCTCTTGGCTTCATCCCCGGTCACACGACTCCACAGTCCGTACTTCGTGCGGACCCTCGTCATGTCCCTCGAGAGCTGGAGATCGAAAGCGCCCCGTGCTTCCTCCGGGACCGATGCGCGGACCGCCGCGACCGACGCCTCGGAGGCCTGGGTCGGCACCTTGTTCTGCGCTCTGGCCCACTTGACCCGTCCGGCGAGGCCGCCACCGACGGCACCGGCGAGGACGGAGATGCCCACTCGCATGACCGAGAACTCGGTCTCCCCGGCGGCCAACATGGCCACGCCGTTGGCGGCGGCGCCGACGGCAGCACCGGCGACGGCGCCGACGAGCATGCCGACGAGCGCACCTCGAGCGGGGGCGACGAGCATGGCCACACCGAACGACGCCACTGCGGCGATGCCGGTCACGAGCCAGTTGTCGGTCTCGTTGCCGGACGGGTCGGTGTTGTTGATCGGATCCTGGTTGGCGTAGTCGTACCCGTTGGCCGAACCACCGACGACCGGATCGAGTTGCACGAAACGACCCAGCGCCGGGACGTACACACGCGCTCCCATCATCTGGTACGTCGTCCTCAGCGCTTCGGTCTCGTTGCCGGAGGCCGCTTCGAACGTGGTGTTCGGGAGTGTGGGCCGGGCCGGGTTCGGAGTGGTGAGGACCTGACCGAAGGGATCGAAGACCTGCACGGTGCCCTGCAGCGCGCCGGCGCCGTCGGTGGTGAAGAAGAGGTTGCCGTCGATGGTGGTGTGCTGCCAGATGGCCGACGCCGCGCCGCCGGTGGTCGGCCGGGTCATGCTGACCCCGCCGGGCAGGCTGAACCGTTGGCCGGTGGGTCGCCCGTCGCCGTCGAGCAGCACGCCGGCACTTCCGTACCTGATGGTCCCGGCACCGGGTCCACCGGTGGTGGTCTTGGACACGATCGAGCCGCCGAGATCCCGTTCGTAGGTGACGGTGAGCGCGCCGTCGGTGGCCGAGACCAGACGGTTGGCGTTGTCGTAGGTGAACGTGTCGGGGCCGACGGTGGTCGCATTGCCACGATCGTCGTAGACGATGCCGGTCGAGGCGGCCGGGTCGGTGGTCGAGACGAGTTGCGACGCGTTGTCGTAGGTGTAGGTGTGATCACCGGTGACCACGCCGTCGTCGGTGATCCTCTGGGTGAGTCGGTTCGACGCGGCGTCGAACGTCCACGCCCACGACTTCGCGGTCGACACCAGACCGGCGGTGACCGTCGCGCCGCTCAACCGATTGTTGCTGTCGTAGCTGTAGGTGAACGTGGACGCACCGGTCGGGGCGGTGAGCGCCTCGCTGGAGACCGACCCGGCAGCGGAGATCTCGAGCTGGTCGGCGAAGGTTCCCGCTGGTGTGGTGGATCGCAGACTCACGACGCGGTTCTGATCGTTGTAGCCCGTGGTGGCGCGCACGCCGTTGCCGTAGAGCACCGATGCGACGGTGCCATCGTCGTTGTAGGTGAGAGTGGCGACCGCCACGGCGTCGACCGCAATCGCCCCGAGCCATCCACGGGAGTCGTAGGTGTACGACTGCACCGTCGGGGCCGCGCCCTGTGCGGTGGTGGTCACGGTGGCGACCGCGCCGACCCGCACGTCGTAGGTGTAGCGCACCTCGATACCGAATCGATCGACGGCGCGCACCACCCGACCGAGAAGGTCGAGTTCGATCCGGGTCGCCGTGGTGGTGGTGCCGATGGTCTCGGTGGTCTCGGAGATCAGCGGGTTGCCATCCACTGCATAGTCGGTCGTCGACTTCTGCGTGGTGCCCATGCCGAGCAGTTCGGTGGCGACGACCTGACCGCCCGGTCCGTAGGTGCGACACGACACGACCCCGCCGGGGGCCTGGGTGGCGACGACGCGACCGGCGTCGTCGAACCATTGCGTGGTGGTCGGACCGGTCCCGCCATCGGGGCCGGGCGCACTCACGGTCCTGGATGCCCCGCCCTGGTTGGCCGAGGACGCACCGGGACAAGACGACTTCGCGCTCTCCCGATCACCCCAGTAGGTGTAGGTGTACGAGGCACCGATGGCGCTGGTGACCGCCGTCTGGCGCTCCCAGCTGTTCTTCCCCCTCGAGCCCTCGTAGGCGAAGGTGACCTTCGAGCCGGCCTGGTTCACCCGGGACGTGAGTCGACCGGACGCCGGCTGCTCGTAGGACGAACGGGAGATGTTCTCCGCCGGGCCGCGCACGGCGGTCGGATCGTTCACCTTGGTGGTCGTCGCATACCCGTACTGGGGTCGCAATGCACTCGTCGGGATCGACTGCGACACTCCACCGGTGTCGGGACCGGACCAGGAGATGTCCATCGACGAACGCGAACTCGTCGAAGACAGATCGATGCGGATCGGATTGAGTCCTTTCGACAACGGCAACGCGTCACACGCACCGTCGACGCACAGCACGTTGTTCACCCGCACCCGAGCGGTGGTGTTTCCGGAGGAGATCGTGTACACACCGGCGGTCGCCACGTCGATGGCACCGGTCATCAGGGCCGACCATCCACCGTTGTTGCCTGCAGGCGAGGACTCCCAGTTCACGGTCAACGAACTGGACAGCGCCTCACCCCGCCGTGGACCGAGTTCCTGCACGCCGGTGCCGGTCGCGTTCTCGTCACTGGGCCAATAGGTGACATCGAGACCGATCATGGCGACACCGTCGCCGCCAGTGGCGAACGACTGGTCGTACTCGCGTAACGTCGACTGCGCGTCGGCCAGTGACCCCTTCGACGGACCCCAGGTCTGCACGATGTTGCCACCCTCGTAGCGGTTCACCGTGGTCAGACCGTCGTACCCGGTCGACGACAGCAACTGGCCGCTGGTCAGGTCCCAGGTGTTGGTCGACGTCTGACCGGCAGCGTTGGTCGAACGCAGCGTGAAGAAGGTGGTGGGGTCGTACACCAGCGACACGATGGGGCCACCGAAGCACGAGTCGACGACCCAGGTCGACTGCGAGCTCTCGTAGTCGTAGGTCCGCACACACCGCACGTCACCGCTCGCGGCGTTCGGCGCGGTGACGGAGGCCACCTTGCCCTCCGGCGTGTAGTTCACCTCCGTCCAGAACTGCGCGTCGTCGGTCGCGATCACGCCAGAGGCCGCCGCCGACGCAACCAGCGGTGACCGGGTGCGGGCGATGCGACCAGCTGCGTCGTAGGCGACATCGAACACCTTCGCACCCGCCCCACGGGCTTCGGGGAAGTCGATGATGCGTCCGATGGACGGACCCACCGGGGTGTCGACGTAGAGGACAGCGGCGGTGGAGCCGTCCCAGAACTTGACGGCGCACAACATC
>VERC01000299.1 GCA_018882825.1 Acidimicrobiia bacterium
TACATCGAGCCACGCCACTGACGCGTCGGCCGGATCGAGCACGAACAGCCCGCGTTGCGCGAGATCGGCGAACACGTAGCGACCCCGCAGCGCAGGAATGGTGGCGCCGCGGTAGACGAGGCCGCCGATGGCCGACGATCCACCGCGCGACGCCCACTCGTGCACGGGATCGGTGAGGACCTCGGTGGTGCTGCCCTGGAACGGTGCGCTGGCCTCCTTCACGTTCCAGCCGAAATTGGCACCGAGTCCGTCGACCGAGACGCGGTTGATCTCCTCGAAGCGACTCTGGCCCACATCGCCGATCCAGTAGTCGCCGGTGACGGGGTCGATGGAGAAGCGCCACGGATTGCGCAGTCCGAGGAAGGCGATCTCGGGAGCGGTCGTGGTGGAACCGACGAAGGGATTGTCGACCGGAATCGAGTAGGGGCGGGCGGCACCGGCCGATTCGGGTCGGATCCGCAGGATCTTCCCCAGCAGGCTCGATCGGTTCTGGGCGTTGCCGAGAGGACCCCCGCCGCCACCGCCGTCACCGAGGGCGATGAGGAGGTTCCCGTCGGCGTCCACCGCCAACTGTCCGCCATTGTGGTTGGCGAAGGGCTGCTCGACGGTCAACAGCACGCGCCCGGCGGCCATGTCGGCCGTTCCGTCCCGATACGGAACGGCCATCACCATCGTGTCGCCGTCTCGATCGGTGAAGTGCGCGTACATCTCGTCGCCCGTCGGAGAGAAGGCCAGCCCCAGCAGTCCGCGCTCACCCCCGGCCTCGGTGCGGTCGGCGAACGAGGCCACGGAAGTGGATGCACCGGTGCGCACGTCCAGCCGAAGCACCGTGCCGTCCTGGGTGGCGACGTGCACGAGGGTCGGATCGTCACCGGCGCGCACGGCGAAGGCGGTGGGCCGATCCATGTCGGCCACCTTCTCCACCGTCACCGACTCGGACAGGTCCGAGGCGACGGGAGGGGTCGTGGTCGACTCCGCACCGCAGGCGACGACAATGACGGCCAACAGCGCCCCGATCGGGACTCGCCACCTCGGCACACGCCGACGACCGTCGCCCGACTCGACCGATGACGTCATGGTCCGAGTATGCCGAGGCGGGCAGGCGAGTACGCCGCGGGAATTCCGGCGTCCCCAGGTTGTTAGGTATACCTAACAACGGGTAGGAATAGCGGATGCCGAACGGTCAGACCCCCCTCATGACCCCCCGACCCCGCTGGGGCGCGCTCTCCGCCGCTCTCGTCCTGGCGACGGTGATCGGCCTGGTGGCGAGCGCATGCACGGTCGGGTCAGGGAGCGCCGGAGCCGACTCGCAGACCGTCACCGTCTACACCGGGCGCCACTACGGGATCGAGGAGGTTTTCGAGCAGTTCACCGCCGAGACCGGCATCAAGGTCAGGTTCACCACCGGATCCGACCCTGAACTGCGGGAGCGACTGATCGCGGAGGGGAGCAACTCGCCGGCCGACCTCGTGATCGTCGCCGACGCCGCCAACATCTCCCTCTCCGACCGAGCCGGCGTCCTGGCGCCGGTCGACAGTCCGACGCTCCGCGCTGCGATCCCCTCCGAGTTACGGTCGGTCGACGACACGTGGTTCGCGCTGAGCCGACGCCTGCGCACGATCGTGTACGCCGACCAGAGAGTGGGCGACCCTCCGGTCGACTACGCCGATCTCGGCGATCCGCGGTGGAAGGGCCGGCTGTGTCTGCGGCCGAGCACGCATCCCT
>VERC01000116.1 GCA_018882825.1 Acidimicrobiia bacterium
ACACGACCACCATGTCGGCGGTCACCGATTCCCCGTCGCCGAAGGTCACGGTGGTTCCACCGGTGAAGAGCAGCTCATGTCCGGTGACGCGCACTCCGGTACGGACCTCGATCCCACGCTGTTTGAACGACCGCAACACGATGCGCACGATGTCCTCGTCGCAACCGGGGAGGATCTGCGGAAGCGCTTCGAGGATCGTGACCTGTGTTCCGAGGTCGCTCATCATGGAGGCGAACTCGCAACCGATCGCCCCACCGCCGATCACCACTGCCGACGTCGGCAGCGACGGAATCGACAGGAGTTCGTCCGAGGTGACGACGGTCGTGCCGTCGACGTCGAATCCCGGGATCGTCCGAGGCACCGAACCGGAGGCGAGGATGACCGAGTCGCCATGCAGTTCGAGGTCCCCCGAGGTGCCCCCCGAGACCCGTACGACGTGACCGGCGTGCAGCGTCCCGATCCCGTCGTAGACGGTGACCTTCCGCTTGGCCAACAGCCCCGACAGTCCGGCCACGAGACCGTCGATCACGCCCTGTTTGCGTGACTGGGTGACGGAGAAGTCGAGCTCGGGTTCGGAGGTGCGCAGTCCGAAACCGGCGGCCGAGGCGATGGCCCGACGGACCGCCGCCGTCTCCAGCAACTCCTTCGCCGGGATGCACCCGACGTTGAGACAGGTACCGCCGATCGTCCCCTTCTCGACCAGGGCGATGGACAGTCCGGCCGAGGCACCGTAGAGGGCAGCCGCGTACCCGGCAGGGCCTCCGCCGATGACGACGACGTCGAAGTTCTCGGCCGTGGGGACCACCTCCGGGGGGAACAGGACCGCCGCGATCCTAGCGACGGGGTCGACGGGGCCGGACCCCGTCGACGGTCACTGTTGCTGAGCCGCCTGTTGCATCCGCCTCCCGGGATCGGTGACCACGCTCGCCCCGGTGCGTCGTCGCATCTCCACCGTGGGTGTGACCCGGCCCTCGGCCGCCCCCGAGTACACGCCGCACAACGGGCGCACGTCGTCGTAGTCACGACCGTGGCCGATCTTGACGTGCCGCTCGCCCACGACCGCCTGGTTCGTCGGGTCGAGGGCGAGCCAGCCCCACCCGGGGATGGCCGCCTCGAACCAGGCATGGGTGAGCACCCGCAGGGCCTCGTCGTCCTCGGGCATCGGGTCGACGAGGGTCGTCTCGTCCCGGGTGAACAGGTACCCCGACACGTACCGCGTCGGGATGCCGACGCTGCGGCACAGCGCGATGGCGAGATGGGCATAGTCCTGACAAACACCGACACCGCCGTCGAGCACCTCGTCGACGGCCATGCCGATGGAGGTGACTCCCTTGCGATACTGCAGGCGAGCACCCACCAGGCGCTGCAGTGCCAGTACCCGTGACACCACGTCGTCGCCGGCGAGGGCCACGTGTTGCGAGGCCAAAGTGGCGATGCCATCCCCCCAGTCGCAATGCGGGGTCCGTTCGAGGAACTCGGAGTGCCGGTCGACGAACGGTGGATCGACCAGGTGCTCCGATCGACTGACTCCCGAGGGCAACGGCCGCGGTCTGGTCTCCACGGTCGCCGAGGCCACCACCTCGAGGGAACTGTGCGGTTCGCGATGCCCGAAGGCGTCGACCCTCGTCCCCCAGTAGTCGACGAACGTGGCGATCTTCGCCGCCGGCGAGACCGTCACCCGATAGCCGATCAGCTCCTGGAACTCGTCGCTCGTCGGACACGCCCGCAGTTCATTCTGTGACTCGGTGACGAACGACTCGTACTCGAACATCGATCGGTACCGGATCTCGAGTCTCACGGCGCGTCCTGACCAGCGGTCGAGACTCCCCCCGAACCGAGTCCGGAGGACTCGGCCGCCACCAGTCTCACCGAGTGAAGATCGAGATGGTGGAGGTTGATGAAGAACTCGACACTCACGGCGGAGCTCACGGCCCGGATGGCGGCCTCGATGCGCAACATCTCACCCTCGAAGTCCGACTGCAGTATCTCGAGCGGCTCGGCGAACTCGAGTTCCGCTCGCAATCGACCGAGGAGGCGAAGCGGCCGACCCTCGTTCGTGCCCCCGGAGAGTTCACGCAGCGCGTCCTCGGCCGCCCGCACGGCGAAGAACACGCTGCGGGGGAAGGAGTCGGACAGCAGGAGGAACTGCACGATGGCCACCGGATCCATCGATCCGCCGGCATGACGCCGATAGGCCTCCAACCCCGACGCCGCGCGCAACGTCCCCACCCACTCGTGGAAGCCGGGGGCCTGCAGGTGCACCTGACGGACCCGCAGCAGTCGGCAGGTCCACTCGGCTCGTTCGAGATTCCAACCCAGACGCAGGAACCGATAGGCATCGTCCCGCGGCAGGGTCTCGGAGGCCACGCCGGCCACGGCCTGACAGTTCTGGCGAACGAAGCCGTAAAGGTCGTGGGGCTGGAGCCGGACATCGGAGACGAGGTCACGTGTCCGCAGCCGGAGGCAGAACGAGTTGACCGCCTCCCAGCACTCGGTCGAGACCGATTCGCGCACCGTTCGCACGTTCTCCCGTGCCCGTTCCACCGCCGAGGTGATGGAGCCCGGATTGTCCGGATCATGGACGAGGAAGGCCGACACGCCGGCGGCCGTCATCGGTCGCCCGGTCTCCTCGTAGACATCGAGCAGACCGGCGACATCGAGCGCGGCGCGCCAGACCGAGTCCATCTCCCCCACCGGTGACTCCAGCACACCGTGGTAGGTGACATCGAGCAGACGGGCCGTGTCCTCGGCCCGCTCGAGGTAGCGACCGGTCCAGAACAGGTTCTCGGCGTCGCGGGCCAGCATCAGATCACCCCTTGACCCGTCTCGATGTCCACGATGTCGTCGGGCGCCGTGTCGCCGGAGACCGGACTGGCGAGCACCCACGTGTCCTTCGAACCACCACCCTGGGACGAGTTCACGACCAATGATCCCTTGCGCATCGCCACCCGGGTCAGCCCGCCGGGGATCACCTCCACTCCGTCGCTGGTCAGGACGAACGGACGCAGATCGATGTGACGGCCCTCGACCCGCTCGCCCACCAGCGTGGGATGACGCGACAGGTTCACCACCTCCTGGGCGATCCACCCGCGCGGGTCGGCGAGGATCGCCTCGCGACACCCGGAGAGCTCCTCGTCGGAGGCAGCGGGTCCGATCGTGATGCCGTAGCCGCCCGCCTCGGCCACCGGCTTCACGACGAGTCGATCGAGATTGGCCAGGGCGTGCTCGCGTTGCTCGGGATCCCACAGCAGGTAGGTCGGCACGTTGGCCAGGATCGGGTCCTCGCCGAGATAGAAGCGGGTCAACTCGGGAACGTAGGCGTAGACCGCCTTGTCGTCGGCCACACCGTTCCCGATGCTGTTGGCGATGGTCACCGTTCCCGATCGGGCCGCCGCCAGCAGCCCGGGGACACCGAGGGTCGAATCGGGTCGGAAGGCCACGGGATCGAGGAAGTCGTCGTCGATGCGTCGGTAGATCACGTCGACGCGCTTGAGACCCTTCGTCGTGCGCATGTACACGATGTGCTCGTCGACGACGAGATCCCGGCCCTCCACCAACTCGACTCCCATGTGGGCGGCGAGGAAGACATGTTCGAAGTAGGCGGAGTTGTACACACCGGGGGTGAGCACGACGATCGTCGGGTCGTCGCCGGCGGTGGGTGGCGCCACCCGCGTCAACGCAGCGCGCAACGAGCGTCCGTAGTAGCCCACGGGTCGCACCGGGAAGTCGGTGAACAACTGGGGCAGCAGACGGGTCATCGCCACGCGGTTCTCCACCACGTACGAGATCCCGCTCGGACTGCGGACGTTGTCCTCCAGCACGACGTACCGGCCGTCGTCGCCACGCACGAGATCGATGCCGGCGACGAGACACCGGGCGCCGAGGGGTACCGGGATGCCGAAGGCCTCGCGTCGGAAACCATCGGAGGAACTGAGCACCCACCAGGGCACGATGCCGTCTCGCACCGCGAGACGGTCGCCCACGTAGAGATCGTCGAGGAAGAGGTTGAGCACACGGACGCGCTGTTCCAGTCCGGCCTCGACCAGCGACCACTCCTCGGCGTCGATGATTCGGGGCATGAGATCCATGGGGAACGTGCGCTCGATCCCCTCGTCCTCGCCGTAGACCGTGAACGTGATGCCTTGGTTCCGGAACGAAGCGTCACGCTGTCGTTCGCGGGAGGCCAGGTCCTCGACCGTGAAGTCCCGCAGTCGCTCCACCAGGGGTCCGTAGTGGTCGCGCACGGCGCCGTCGGGTCCGAAGACCTCGTCGAAGAAGCCACCGACCTCGTAGGCGTCGAACAGGCCACTGGACACGCCTCGACCCTAGGGAACGGCAGCGGAGTTGTCAGTCGCGATCGCGCCCCTTCACAGGAAGTTCACGCGACGGATCCGGCCGGGACCCGTGGTGGCGATCGCCGTCAGCGGGCGGCCATGACCAACTGGGCCGCCGCCGCAGCCAGGATGGCGAGACCGCAGGCCAGTGACAGCAGGATCAGCTTGCGGGTGCTCATCGGCCGCCGAGCGTACCGGGCATAGGACGTCGCCCGATGCTGTTGCACCGCCAGGACCCGTTCAGGAGGAGCCCACGTGCAGATCGCCATCACCGGAGCAACCGGACTCATCGGAACCTCGCTGGGACGAGCCCTGCGAGCCGAGGGGCACGAGGTCGTCCCCATCGTGCGGAGGCCGGTGGCCGACGGTGAGCGGGCCGTGCGCTGGGACCCGGCCGCCGGCACCATCGACGCCGCCGCCCTGGAGGGCATCGACGCCGTCGTGCACCTGGCCGGCGCCGGGATCGGCGACCACCGATGGACGGAGGACTACCGCCGGGAGATCCTCGACAGTCGCGTCCGGGGCACCGAACTCCTCGCCGGCGCACTGGCCGGACTCGAGCGTCGGCCGTCGGTCCTGGTGAGTGGATCGGCCATCGGCTTCTACGGCGACACCGGCGACACCGCGGTCGACGAGAGTGCGCCGGCCGGCGACGGCTTCCTCGCCGACGTCTGCGTCGGGTGGGAGGGCGCCACCGCGTTGGCCGCCGACGCCGGCATCCGGGTGGCCCTGTTGCGCACCGGGATCGTGCTGGATCGCTCCGGAGGGGCCCTGCGCAAGATGCTTCCGCTGTTCCGCATCGGTGCCGGCGGTCGCATGGGCAGCGGTCGTCAGTGGTGGAGCTGGATCACCATCGACGACGAGGTGGCGGCCATCCGGTGGTTGCTCGCTCACGAGGTGTCCGGTCCGGTGAACGCCGTGGCGCCCGCCCCTGTCACCAACAAGGACTTCACGGTCGCTCTCGCCCGCGCCATGCACCGCCCTGCGGTCTTCCCGGTGCCGGCGTTCGGTCCTCGCGTGCTGCTGGGTCGCGAGTTGGCCGACGCGCTGCTGTTCACCAGTCAGCGAGTGCTGCCGACGGTCCTCTCTGCGAGTGGCTTCACGTTCTCCCACTCCACCATCGACGCGGCGCTGGCCGCAGTCCTCGCCCGTTCCGACGCCGCCTGAGAGGATGGGCGCATGACGACTGAGCGAAGCGTGTCGGCCAGCCGGGTGATCGCCGCACCACCGGCGAAGATCTTCGACGTACTGGCCGATCCGTCCCGCCACTGTGACTTCGATGGCTCGGACAGCGTGCTGGGCGCCAAGGGCGATCCCCCGCGTCTCACCCTCGGCGCGCGCTTCGGCATGCGCATGAGGATCCACCTCCCGTACTCGATCAAGAACACGGTGGTCGAGTTCGAGGAGGGACGTCGCATCGGCTGGCGTCACTTCGGACGACATGTGTGGCGCTATGAACTCGAACCCGTCGACGGTGGCACCAGGGTGACCGAGACCTTCGACTGGGCACCGGCGCTGTGGCCGGCGATGTTGGAGCGCACCGGGGCGCCGAAGAAGAACCTGGCCGCGATCGAAGCGACCCTCCAACGACTCGATCGGGTCGTGACCGCCGAGAGCGCATGACCGACGGACCGACCGTGCGCTCGTGAGTCCCTCGGACGACGCACTGACCCCGCTCGGCTGGGACACGGGCTGGGAGAACGCGCTGACCCTGGTCGGTCACGGTGTCGAACCGGGCCGGGTGGTGCGTCACCACGGCGCTGGCCTGGTGCTCGCCCTCCCCGATCGCACCGAGACGATCATGTTCACCCAGCGCCTGTCACCGGAACCCACCGTGGGTGACTGGATGGCGATCCGCAACGGCGAGATCGCCGCGGTGCTCCCGCGTCGGTCACTGCTGCGCCGGCGATCGGCCCATGGCGACGAGGAACAGGCGTTGGCTGCCAACGTCGACGTCGTGCTGTTGGTGTGCGGGCTGGACCGGCCGGTCAAGGATGGTCGTATCCATCGGGGCACGGCCATCGCCCGCGATGCCGGTGCCGAACCGATCGTGGTGCTGACCAAGGCCGACACCGACGACGCCGCCGATCCCGCTCGGGCCGAGGCCGAGGTGCGCGCCGCTCACCCGGGGATCGACGTGATCGTGGCCTCGGTCAAGGAGGGCATCGGTGTCGACGAGTTACGAGCCGTGATCGGCGCGCGCACCGTGACGCTGCTGGGCGAGTCCGGAGCCGGGAAGTCGACGATCGTCAATGCGCTCGTGGGAGGTACGGCAACATCGGAGGGAGCGGTGCGGCGGGGCGACGCCAAGAGGCGGCACACCACGACCACCCGGGAACTCCATCTCCTCCCTTCGGGCGGAGTCCTCATCGACACACCCGGCATCCGGGCCGTCGGCCTCGTGGCCGAGACGGATCCGGTCGACGATGCCTTCTCCGACCTCGACGACATCGCCGAGGCGTGCCGGTTCAGCGACTGCCAGCACGAGGGTCAACCCGGTTGCGCGATCCATGACGCGGTCGTCGAGGGCACCATCGACGGGTCACGGGTGACGGCGTGGAAGGACCTCCGGGCCGAGACCGAGGCCGCCACCCAACGGGCCACCGAGGCCGAACGGCGCCGGCCCGATCGCGATCCGGCGAGAGCGGCGAGAACGGCTCGCCGTGCCGAGCGACAACGGCCCTGAGCGGCCGCCGCCGATCGAGCGGTCGGTCAGCCGTCGAGGGCGCGCAGGGCCTCCACGATCTCGTCGACGGGCCGGAAGGTCAGTCCGGCCGCCGCCCGGTGGGCCCAACGGACGATCCCACCGGCGTCGACCACGACGATCGAGCGTCGATAGAAGCCGATGGGGCCGAGGATCCCGTAGGCCCGTCCCACCGACTTGTCGGTGTCGGCGAGCAGGGGGAAGGCGAATCCGCCGTTGCGGTGTGCGAACTCGGTGTGCGCTCCGACCGACTGGGGACTGATGGCGTACACGCGGGCAC